>NZ_JAUNVV010000023.1:0-9198 GCF_030540645.1 Arthrobacter sp. | reverse complement strand
TGTGATGGAGAGCGCGTGGTGCATGCGGTCCCGCTTGGTTTTCAGGTAGCGCAGGTTTTCGGCCCGGGCAGGCACCTCGGTGGGCACCACCTTGACCACGTCAATGCCATGGCCCAGGAGTTGTTCCTGTTTCAACGGATTGTTGCTCAGCAGCGCAATGCGTAACAGGTCCAGCGAACGCAGGATTCCGGCTGCGGCCGCGTAGTCGCGCCCGTCAACGGGAAGCCCCAGTTGTTCGTTGGCTTCGACGGTGTCCGCACCCGCTTCCTGCAGGCTGTAGGCACGCATCTTGTTGGCCAAGCCGATGCCGCGGCCCTCATGACCGCGCAGGTACACCAGAGTTCCACCGCGGCGATGGATCATTTCAAGCGCGAAGTCCAGCTGTTCGCCGCAATCGCAGCGGTAGGAACCGAACACGTCCCCCGTGAGGCATTCCGAGTGCAGCCGCACCAGCGGCAGGTACTCATCACCGGACACCCTGGCTTCTGCAGACTCACCGGGTGCACTGAGGCTCAAGTGTTCTGCACCTGTGGCAGCGACCACCCACGCCTGGGCTTGGAAGGTGCCAAAGCGGGTGGGCAGCTGCACCACGGGGCCGCCCGTCACGGCAGGCTGCTCACCGCTCATGCCGACTTCCCTTCCAGCCCGGCCACGTGCGCCACGAGGTCGGCGATGGAAACCAGCACCAAACCGTGTTCGTTGGCGAAGTCACGCAGGCCGTGGAGGCGCATCATCTCCCCCGAGTCATCGACCACTTCGGCGATGACGGCAACAGGTTCGCACCCTGCCAGTCTGCACAGTTCAACGGATGCTTCGGTGTGGCCCGGACGTTGGCGCACTCCCCCGGCCACGGCTCGAAGGGGGAAGATATGCCCGGGCCGGGTGACGGCGTCGGGCATGGACAACGGGTTGGCCAAGATGGTGGCCGTGAGCGAGCGGTCGGTGGCGCTGATGCCGGTGCTGACCCCGAGCGCCGCATCGCAGCTGACGGTGTACGCGGTACCTTTAGCGTCCTGGTTGTGCGCGACCATGGGCGGCAGGGCCAGGCGGTCGGCGTGGGCGGCATCCATGGGGATGCAGACCACCCCGGAGCTATGCCGGATGGTCCAACCCATGAGTGAAGGGGTGCTGTGTTGGGCGGCGAAGATGATGTCGCCCTCGTTTTCGCGGTCTTCATCGTCCACCACGAGCACGGCCTCCCCGCGCCCCATGGCGGCAATGGCCATGACGATGGGATCCAGTAGCGTATCGGCAATGATCGTTTCACTCATGTCCGGCACCCTTCAGTGTGGAGAATTCCAGCAGGCGCTCAGCGTATTTGGCCAGCACGTCAACCTCCAGGTTCACCGCGCCGCCCACCGCCTTTGCGCCCAAACCGGTCTTGGCTAACGTGACGGGGATGAGCCCCACCTCAAACCACTGCTGTGCTTCTGCGGCGGGGCTGACGGCGGTGACTGTCAGCGAGACGCCGTCAATGGCGATGGAGCCCTTTTCGGCGATGTAGCGCGAGAGCCCCGTCGGGACGGCAAAACGCAGCCGTTCCCACTTGCCCTGGTTTTCGCGCTCCACCAGCGAGCCCGTGCCGTCAACGTGACCCTGTACAACGTGCCCGTCAAGACGCCCGCCGGCAGGAACGCAGCGTTCAAGGTTCACGGTGTCCCCGCTGGAAAGTCCGCCGGTGGTGGTGCGCACCAGGGTCTCGCCCATGACGTCAACTTCCACCGTGCCGCGCTCGAGCCGCACTGCGGTCAGGCACACGCCATTGACCGCCAGCGAGCCGCCCAATTCAAGGCCGTCCAGCACGTCCCCGGCGTTGAGCACCAGCACGGCGCTGTCGGACTCCGGGTGCAGGTCAACGCGCTGCACCGTGCCGCGTCCTTCAATGATTCCGGTAAACATTTCTATCCTCTTTCTGTGCTGGCGGCGGCAGCGGAACCGGCAGCATCGCCGGCACCCTTCGCTGCGGCCTTGGCCGGCATAAGCGTCAATTTCAAGTCCGGCCCCAGCACTTCAACCGGTCCGGTGGTGGTCCCGTCCCACTCCCAGCGCTGCGCCTCGGCAAGCGTGCCGATGCCCAGATCCGTCAGCGCAGGGATGCCGGCGCCGAGCAGTGTGGGGGCCAAATACACCACAAGTTCGTCCACAAGGCCCTTCGCTAGGAACGCTCCGCTGATCATCGAGCCACCTTCGATCATGAGGTGGCCCACTCCGCGCTCCTGCAGTTCACGCACGACGGCGGCAGGGTCGTGGGTGTGCAGGGCCAGGAAGTCTTCGTCCCCCAGGCGGTCCGGGCTGCTCGGGGTGCCCGACGCTCCGCGGATGGCCGCATCGGCGGGAATCTCACGCAGGCCCATGACCACCCGCAAGGGTTGGTGGGCCGTGTCAGAGCCGTCAGCGGCACGGGCGGTAAGACGCGGGTTGTCCGCCATGATGGTCCCCGTGCCGACCACGATGGCATCCACGCGGGCCCGCAGGTCATGCGAATCCTGCCGTGATTCCTTGGAGGTGATCCACTGGCTGGTACCATCCACGGCAGCAATCCTGCCGTCCACGGTTTGCGCCAGGCGGGCGGTGATGAAAGGGCGATTTTCACGCACGGCCACAAACCACTGACGGTTCAGGTCCTCCGCTTCCTCCGCCATGAGGCCCATGCGGACATTGATGCCTTCATTATGGAGAACTTCGGCTCCACCAGAGGCCGGCTGGTGCGGGTCCCTGACAGCAAAAACCACATTGCCAATGCCGGCGTCAAGAATGGCCTGGGTACAGGGTCCGGTTCGGCCCACGTGGTTGCACGGTTCGAGTGTCACAATGAGCGTGGCGGCTGAAAGGTCGCGCTTGACACCGGTTCCGAGCAGTCGGTTGATGACGTCCGTTTCGGCGTGGGCAGTGCCTGCGCCGCGGTGGTAGCCGATGGCCAGGAATGTGCCATCGGCGTCGATAATGGCAGCACCCACGAGCGGGTTGGCCCCGCGAACACCCTGCCTGGCGGCAGATAATGCCGTTTCCATGCCGAGGGTTTCGGCTGCCGTGAAGTGCCCGGAATCATGGCCGAAGGGGCCGGAATTGATGGAGCCTGAGTCCATGGAACTGAAATTCACAGTTTTGCCTCTCTCTTTCCCACGGTGCTGTGAGTGCTGTCGTTGCCACTGTTCACATTGTCAGTGCCCACTGTGCCAGTTCCCACGGTGATGTCGGGGAAGGTGGTATCCACCGACACCGTACGGGCCTTGATGTCGCTGTTGTGCCGTACCCTCCACCAGACAAAGAATCCGGTAAGCGTGAAAGCACCGTAGAAGATGTACATGAAGGCCGAAGCGTAGTATCCGGCGCTGAACAGCAGCGGCACACCGACCAGGTCCACTGCGACCCAGATCAGCCAGAACTCAACCCACCCCTTGGCCATGCCATAGGTCGCAAGCAGTGAGCCCATGAAGATCCAGGCGTCCGCCCAGACCGGTTCGTAGGAGCCCATGAGCCGGAAAATGGGGGTGAGAACGGCGGTGCCGCCCACCATGGCGGCGAGCAGGAGCCAGCGCGCCTTGGCCCCGGCCCACTGAGGTTCGACTGCCTGGCCCACATGCGCGCCGCCGTCGTCCTTCTGGTGCCGTGTCTGATTCCAGCGCTGCCAACCATAGATGGAGACGGCGATGAACATGATTTGGCGACCGGCCTGTCCCAGCAGGTTCACGTGGTCCGGGGAGCCGAAAACGGTGCCCATGAAGACGGTGAAAAGCAGGAGGTTGCCGACGATGCCCACCGGCCAAGCCCAGATTTTACGGCGCATGCCGCCGAGGGCGCTGGCGAGCCCAAAAAGATTGCCTATGACTTCGCGCCACAAAATGAATCCGCCACCGGCAAATTCAAGTTTGGCTTCAAAGAGCCATCGCAGAACGTCCATCGTTACCCTTGCCCTTTCGAGACCGCGATGGCTCCGGGGGGTAACGTACAGCGGCGCGCAGGGTGCAAGGACGGGCAAAAAGCAGGAACGCTTCTGCCACACCCCTGACCTGGCGGCCAAGACTGTTCGTGCTTCTCCCATCCAGACTTTAACTGTCGGTTCCGGAATTTCACCAGATCAACCGAACGCGTCCTGCTGTTGCCAGCTGGCTGCGTGCGGGTCGCGGACTATAACCGCCGGTTCGGAATTACACCGACCCCGGAGCACGTAAAAATACATTTTTGGATCCGACGATTGCCGGAACCACTTTCATTATGGCACCCAATGTGCCGGCATGCTAAATCTTGCTGTCATCCTGCGCCGATCATCCAGCACCAAACGAGTCTGCGCTAAATGTCGCGGTGTTCCCGGACCGGGCGAAAGGCCAGCTGCCCCTTGGCGCGCAGCGCATCGATGGCCTCGGCCGGTGACGGCTTGCCGTACACGGCGGAGCCCGCCACGAAAACGTTGGCCCCGGCTTCTGCCGCGCGGGTGATGGTCTCCTCCGTGATGCCGCCATCCACCTGAATGGCCACGTTGATGCCGCTGCCTTCTATGGCGGCGCGGGCGCGGCGGATCTTGGGCAGCGTGACGTCAAGGAACGCCTGGCCGCCGAAGCCGGGCTCAACCGTCATGATCAACAGCATGTCCAGTTCGGTGAGCATGTCCAGGTACGGTTCCACCGGCGTGGCCGGGCGCAGTGCCATGCCGGCCTTGGATCCCCTGGCCCGCAACTCCCTGGCCAGCTTGATGGGGGCGTCGGAAGCCTCCACATGGAACGTCACCGAAGCGAGCCCGGCGTCCGCGTAGAGCGGTGCCCAGCGGTCGACGTCGGCAATCATCAGGTGCGCGTCCAAAGGCACAGCGCTGACCTGCTGGATCCGTTCCACCACCGGCAGGCCGATGGTCAGGTTGGGCACGAAGTGGTTGTCCATGACGTCGACGTGCACTGCGTCGGCGTTGGCGATCCGTGCCAGTTCAGCTTCGAGGTTGACGAAGTCCGCTGAGAGGATGCTGGGATTGATGCAACAGGCAAGTGAACGGCTGGTCATGAATGAACCTCATCTTTGAGCTCGGGGGTCTTTGTACTGCTGATTAGTTCTTGCGGATCAAGGCCAGGAACATGGCGTCGCTGTGGTGGATGTGCGGCCACAGCTGCGCCATTTTCTCGTGTCCTGGAATGGTCGAGGTGGCGTTGCCGGCATGCAGGTTGCCGCTGAGGCTGACGGAGTCCAGGACACTTCCAGCGTCGAGCAGTTCGACGTCGTCGCGTTTACGCAGCGAGTCATCGACGACGGCGATCGTCTCAGCGACGTGGGGCGAGCACGTCACATACGCCACCACTCCCCCGGGTTTGACGGCGGCCAAGGCTGAGTCGAGCAGTTCGCGCTGCAGCCGGCCCAGTTCGCCCACGTCGGAGAGTTGGCGGCGCCACCGGGACTCGGGACGACGGCGCAAGGCTCCCAGTCCGGTGCAGGGCGCGTCGACCAGAATCCGGTCAAAAGCGTCGGGGTGCTCGCGGCCAATGTCGCGGCCGTCGCCGGTGCGCACGGTCCAAGTGTCTTCCGGTACGGCGCCGAGGGCCTGCGAGACCAGCTTCGCACGGTGCGCAGAGGGCTCGTTGGCAAGAATCCAGGCACCCTTTTGGGCGGCGAGGGCTGCCAGCAGGGCAGCCTTGCCGCCGGGGCCTGCGCACAGATCAAGCCAGCGCTCCTCGCCGTCGTCCCCGTCAGTGGCGCCCAGGTCGGTGGCAATTTCGACGGCGGCCAGGGCGCGGGCCACCAGCTGTGAACCGGCGTCCTGCACGCGGACAGAACCGTCGCGCACGCTTTCCAGCCGGCTCAGGTCTCCACCGGAGGACAGCGCTGAATCAGCCACCAATTCGCCAGCGGTGAAGCCAGCCTCGAAGGCCTCGGACAGGTCACCCAAGCCGGGCAGCGCCACCAGATTCACCACGGGAGCCTGGTTGTCAGCCTCCAGCAGGGCGGTGATTTCGGAAACGTCGCGGCCATGGGCCACCAGCGCCTGGCGCATGGCACGCACAATCCACTCGGGGTGCGAGTGCTCAATCGAGGCAATCTTCACCTCGTCGGTTAGCCCCTCTGTCAGCTCCTCGAGCCACTCCGGAAGTTCCTTCGCCGCAACCTTGCGCAGCACGGCGTTGACAAGTCCGGAGGGCCCGGCACCGATGACGGCACGCGCCAGCCCGACCGTCTGGTCCAGGGCGGCGTGCGTGGGGACGCGCATGGCCATCAGCTGATGGGCGCCAATGCGCAACGCGTCCAAGATGGCCGGATCCAACTCGCTGAGCGGACGGTCCACGCACTTGGCCAAGATCGCATCATAAGTGCCCTGGGCACGCAGCGCACCGTAGGTCAGTTCCGTGGCAAAGCCGGCGTCGCGGCGGTCAAGGCCGTGGCGCCGGATACGGGTGGGCAGCACAAGGTTCGCGTAGGCGTCGTCGCCGGAGACGGCGCGCAACACCTCAAAGGCGACCAAGCGAGCCGGATCGGCAACGCGCGTGCGCTGACCGGGGGCCGTGTCCGTCCTGTTCCGGCCGGTACCGCGATTGCGTTCACGCCCCGCAGCATCCCGGCGCTTCACGCCACCCGGATTCCCCGACTGCTGGTTTTGGTGGCTCGAACGTCCGCCTTGCTCGCTGGTCATTCAAACACCACATCTTCCTTGTTGGCCAGGCCGCGGGCCCAGTCCGTTGCTTTCATAAGTTTTTTGCCGGACGGCTGGACATCCACCAGTTCAATGGCGTGTGAGCCGGTCCCTACCAGAACGGCTTTCCCGTCGACGCGAAGGCGGGCCGGTTCAAGGTCCATGACGTCGGTACGCAGCTGCACTGGTCCCAGCTTGAAACGCTGCCCGCCGAGCATGGTCCATGCTCCGGGCTCGGCGGTGACGCCGCGGATGCGCCGGGAAATGGCCAGCGCGGGGTTGTCCCAGTGCACGTGGCCGTCCTCAAGAGTCAGTTTGGGCGCCAGGGAGATTTCCCCTTGCTGCGGCACTCCGCTGAGGGCGCCGGCGGCAAGGCCGTCAATGGTCTGCACCAGCAGCATGGCTCCGCTGTGCGACAGCCGTTCTAGCAGCACGGCACTGGTGTCCGTGGGGCGGATGCTCTCCGTCAAAGTGCCAAAGACGGGTCCCGTGTCGAGTCCCTGTTCCAGCAGGAACGTGGACGCACCGGTGATTTCATCGCCGTTGATCACCGAATGTTGCACAGGCGCGGCGCCACGCCAGGCTGGCAGCAGCGAGAAGTGCAGGTTGATCCAACCGTGCGCCGGAATGCGCAGCGCGCTTTCGGGGACGAGCGCCCCGTACGCTACGATCGCCGCTACATCAGGTGCCGCTGCGGCAATGGCGGCGGCAGCCTCGGCGTCGACCTTGTTCGCCTTGATCACAGGCAGTCCCAGCTCGGCCGCGCGCGCAGCCACGGGCGACGGCGTGAGGATGCGTTTACGGCCCAGCGGCGCGTCGGGGCGGGTCAGCACGGCGACGATCTGGTGCCCGGCGGCCCGCAACGCTTCAAGGGAGGGCAGCGCAACAGCTGGTGTCCCGGCAAACAGCACCCTCATTGGGCGGCCCCTGCACCAAAGGCCGAGCCGACGGTGAGGGCGCGCTTGGCCACGGTTCCGGCCGTCACGTCCTGATAGTTCGCCATGCGGATGGCACGCAGGGCTTCCTTGCGGTCTTCGCCTTCCAACCGGTCAACGTACAGCGTGCCGTTCAGGTGGTCTGTTTCATGCTGGAAGCATTTGGCCAAGGTGCCGGTGGCTTCCATGTCGATGGGGTTATTGTCCATGTCGACTCCGGTGATTCGCACCCAGCGGTGCCGCGCAACGTGGAAACCCAGGCCGGGAACCGACAGGCAGCCCTCGGGCTCCGCGGGCGCAAAGTCGTCGCTGGCGACCAGGACGGGGTTGATGATGTGCCCTTGCGCACCGTCCACGGAGTACGTGAAGATGCGCTTGTTCACCCCAATTTGCGGCGCTGCCAAGCCGGCACCGCGGACATCGACCATGGTTTCGCGCATGTCCTCAATGAGCTTGGCCAGTTCAGGGCCAAAAGCCGTCACCTCTTCGGCGACGGTTCTCAGGACAGGGTCGCCAATGATGCGAATGCTCAGGATGGCCATGGGTGGGCACCTCACTTTGGTGTTGTTACTCGAGTGTCTTTGCTTGGGTGTTGTTGCTGACCGGTTCCGGTGCGCTAAAACAACTGGTTCTTCAAGTCTAGTTGGCTGCCGGTGCCGCCGGTGGCGCAATATCGAGCAATGGTGCTCCTGCAGCCGAGGCATCCAATGAGGTTTGCCACACCCGCCGCAGTGACGCGAACTTAAACCAGTGCGCCTTCAGGACCTGCGGGTTGGCCCGCAGCGTGCGCACTTCAGTCTCCCCGATGGCCACACCCAGCAGGATGGGGTCCTGGCCGTACTTCCATGCTTCCCACGTGCCAGCTGCTTCGTCCACGATGGACTCCTCGGCTTTCATTCCCGCCACCAGTTGCATGACTACCTTGGCGTCGAGGCTTTTCACTTGGCCGTTGCGGTCCGTGCCCTTGGTCTTGTAGTCGATGATGCACAGTTTCCCGCCAATGGTGGCTACCAGGTCGAGGGTGCCGGCGTAGCCTACGGTTTCATTCCAAACAGTGATTTCAGGGGCCAGCGGCTGGACGTCGTACTGCTTCCACCAGTCATCGAAGCGCAGCGCAAAGTCACCTTCACGGTTTTCAGCTAGCGCTTCGAGTGCTTCGGGGACTTGGTGCGGCCGGCCCAGGGCCCGCAAAGCCACCTGTTCGCAGTAGTTGTGGACTCTATCGCCGCGGGCGGCCGCGGCGTCCCTGAACTGTTCGGCAGCATTGGAGCTGTCGCGCACCACGGTGCGTAGTTGGCCGGGGTTGCCAATGGCAGCACCCAGGTCGGGGTGCTTCGCCACGGCCGTCGCCGCCATGTATCCGATCCAGCCGTCCAGGGAGTTGGCCTGCTGACCAATGACCGTGGTGATGGAAGGAACCTTGGGCGGGCCCTGGAGGGAACGGGCGTACATGCGCCCCAATTCGGTGCTGTGTGCCAATGCTGGTGCGCTCATGCCTCCACTATTCCACTACCCTCGGACACGGCGCAGCCCGGCAGTAGTATGACTGTGGATAAACACTTGTTAACGTCCAAAGGCACCCTTCAAGGGTGCCTTTGTCATGGTGGGCGATACTGGGATCGAACCAGTGACCTCTTCCGTGTCAGGGAAGCGCGC
>NZ_JAUNVV010000128.1 GCF_030540645.1 Arthrobacter sp. | reverse complement strand
TGGTCGCCGCAGGCAAACCGCAACTACGCGGACTTCGCCAAGCGTGCCGGCAAGCTCGGTGGCCGCATGGCGCTTGAGGGACTAAACCACTTCAAGACTGCAGGCGTCAACTGGAGCACCGCACCGGCAGCCCCCACGACCGCGCCTGCACCTTTGGATCTGGCAACACTGCCGGAAAACTCTCCCGTTGACTTGGGCATCCCCGCCACCGTTTTCAACGGCGGGGAATACCTCACGATGAAGAACCTGCCGGCCAACTCCTGGTTGCTTGCCACGGTCCACGGAACAGTTGCGCCGGCCCCTGCCGCACGCATCCAGGCACTGGCTGCCACCGAGAATACCGGCAGCAGTGTATGGGTCCGCAGCAATGCTGCAGGCGAAGCACCCCTGAGCGTACCCGCGGACGCGGCACCGGGCGACTTCACAGTCACGGTCCAGGATGCCGAAGGGATTCTCATCGGCTTTGCCGGTATAAAGATCGCTGAAGAAGTTCCTGAGACCACTCCCCCGGCAACCACGGAGCCGAGCGACGACACCACGCCGCCCGCCACCACGAAACCGAGCGACGACACCACGCCCCCGGCATCTACGAAGCCAGCTACAACCCCGGCAGCGGACAGCACCACAAGTGCAGCCCCGACGCAAGGGTCGGTGCCCACCACGGCTCCGTCCAATGGGAACGGCACTGATGACTTGGCCAACACAGGCACCACGTCATCACTGTTGATTGGTGGTGCACTTCTGGCGCTGATCGCTGGCCTGCTCACGCTGGCTGTCTCGCGACGACGCTCCAGCATGCACTAAGCACGAGCGCTAAAAGAGCCGGGCACCCTGCCGAGGGTGCCCGGCTTTTTGCTGCCAAGGGAACTACTCCGGCAGACGCGGCCAGCCAGGGGCACCATCGAGCCCGTGGACAGCGCCCGTCAGCAGCTTGGGTCTTGATGCACGCGTTGCGGCGCGCTCCAGCCCTTTCGCGTGTACGCCATCACCACCGCGCCTGAGCGAAGCTCCTGGCGCCTCACGAACGTCAGGTCCAGCGGTTTGGACAGTCCTGCGAACAAGGTGGGTCCGTGGCCGCTAACCCTCGGATGCACCACGAATTCGTACTCGTCGATGAGGTCGAGTTCGGCCAATGCCAGGGGCAGCGTCACCCCTCCCACAAACAGCCCCTGGCCCGGGGCTTTCTTGAGTTTTTGCACTGCGCTGGCGAGGTCGCCTTGAACAAGCTCCGCCTTCCAATCAACCTGGTCCAGGGTGGTGGATACGACGTATTTCCTTGCGGCATTGATCGTGTGGGCGAAGGCCTGCGTCCAGTCCGGCATCGAATCCGAAGCAGGCGACCGCCACGTCTCCTCCATCATTTGGTAGGTCACACGGCCCAACAGAAGGGCGTCTGCCCGGGCAATGTTCTCTGCCCAGTAGAGGTGGCCTTCCTGATCTGGAAGCATTGCGCGATGATCGACGCACCCGTCGAGCGTGACATTAATGGAGTACCTGAGCGGCCGCATGCCACCACGCTAACAAGCCGGTCAGTCGCAAGTCCATGGTGGATATACCACCCGCGAGGGGGTAATTACCCGTTCGAGGCTTCCCTGTGGGCCAATGGCGCTCCAGCAGAGAAGGCCAGTTGCGCGAAGCGTTCCCCCATCAGCTGGTGTGTTGCGGCGTCGGGGTGCAGTGCATCGGACAACGGAAGCCGCACGGCGTCGGCAACACCATAGAGTTCCTGTCCGTCAAGGTGGTACAGGTTCCCGTCGCCTGCCGAGCGTTCCCGCACGATCCGTTCCAACTCGCCGCGAATCACCCGAAGCGTGAGCTTCCCGGCGGAAGTCTCCGCCGGGTCACCGGTTGCAATGAATCGCATTCGCCCAGCAGCCAGTGCCTCCATGTCGAAGGCTCCCGGGCCGGGAGTGTCCTCGTGGATTGCGCAGTGGATGGGCGAGATGACAAGCAGCGGGGTGTTGGGGTGGCCGTCGCGGATGGTGTCCAGGAATCCGTGGACTGCGGGCCCGAATGCGCGCAGGCGCATGAGGTCGAGGTTGACGAGGTTGATGCCTATTTTTATGCTGATCACATCCGCCGGGGTGTTCCGCATGGTGCGGGCAGTGAAGGGGTCTAGCAGTGCACTGCCGCCGAAGCCCAGATTGACCAGCTCAACGCCGCCCTGGCGTGCAGCAACTGCCGGCCACGTCCCCGTGGGCCGCGTGGCGTTGGATCCGTGGCTGATGGAACTGCCGTGGTGGAGCCAGACTGGGAGCCTGCTTGGCGGGGCAACTTCCACGGGTGCGTTGGCACGCAACGCTATGAGCTCCGTGGTCTCATTGTGGGGCAGCCACAATTCAACGTTCTTGATTCCGTCGGGGAGCGGCGAAAAGCGGCTGATGCAGGGCGTGCCAGTGTCCAGGCTCGTAGCACCCGTGGCCATGTCGATCGTGGTGGTGTTCCCGCCGCTGGTCGTCGAGCTGCCCAGCACCACCCCATTGACAACCAGCTCGATGATGCCGTCAGGACGTGCCGGCGCGCCTAGATAGGTGGCCCGTGAACGCACGGTCTCCAACTCGAGCTCGGTGGCGCTGGTTCTGAAAGCGATTCTTACCCCCGAGGGCTGGGACTCCGCCATCAGCAGTTGTGGGTCGTTGTTGGCCTGGGCGCGCGCCGCCGCGGGCAATCGATGCGGAAGAGTCCCCTGTGCAGTTCGTTCAAGCTCGATGGCGCCCTTGATGAATTCGTCCGGGATAGGTGTTGTTGTGGTCCAATTCACGATGGGCGCTCTTCCTGGGTCGGTGCGGGCCGAAATGGGCTGGCCAGTTCACTATTCCATGCCGCGTGGCCGCAACGCACCTTCGTCGCCCCCGGCGGCGAGCCTCAGACGGTAGCCAGCTTCCGGCGTCGTGCTGCCGTAAGCCGGGCGACCACCAGCCCATGCCGCGGGCTGAACAGGTAGACAACGAGGAAAGCCGCACCCTGGGCCAGCACCACCATCCCACCTGACGCGGCATCCAGGTAATAGCTGGCATACAGGCCCACAACGGCGCAAACAGCGGCGATGGCCGGTGCCAATACGAGCATGCGCCCGAACCGGTCAGTGAGCAGGTAGGCGGTGGCGCCGGGAATGATCAGCATGGCCACCACCAGCACCACGCCCACCGCCTGAAGCGCCACCACCGATGTCAGTGCCAGCAAGCCCAGCAACAAGGCCCCGAGCAGCCGCGGGTTCAGCCCGATGGCGTGGGCATGAGTCGGGTCAAAGGCGTAGAGGGTGAAGTCCTTGCGCTTGATGACAAGGACGGCGAACGTCACGACGCCCAGCAGCACCACCTGAATGAGGTCACCGTGACTGAGCCCCAGCAGGTTGCCGAAGATGATGTGGGTGAGGTCCGTCTGACTGGGCGTGACGGAGATCAGCACCAGGCCCAAGGCAAAGAGGGTGGTGAAGACGATGCCGATTGCGGCGTCCTCCTTGACCCGGCTCGTGTCCCGCACGGCACCGATCAAGGCAACTGCCAGGAAGCCGAACAGTACGGCACCAATGGCAAACGGGGCCCCCACAATGTAGGCCAGGGCAACTCCGGGCAGGACGGCGTGGGAGACGGCGTCGCCCATGAGCGACCAGCCGATCAGCACCAGCCAGCAAGACAAGACGGCGCAGACCACGGATGCGATGACGGTGACAGCAAGGGCGCGCTGCATGAAGGCGTAGTCGAGTGGTTCGAGCAGGAATTCGAAAATACTCACAGGGCTGCCCCGCTTCGGCTCATGACGTCAAGGCCAAAGGCCATGGCAAGATTTTCGGGCTGCAGCACTTCGCGGGGGGTGCCGTGCATGAGCACCCGGCGCATGAGCAGAACGGCCTCGTCAGCCAAATCCGGCAGGGCCTGGAGGTCGTGGGTGGACACCAATATGGTGGCACCCTCGCGGGCGAGTTCCTTCAGCAACGTACAAATGGTCGCCTCGGAGCGCTTGTCCACCCCGGCAAAGGGCTCGTCAAGCAGGAGTGTGGTTGCCTCCTGCGCAATCCCGCGGGCCACGAACGTGCGCTTCTTCTGCCCGCCGGAGAGCTGGCCGATCTGTCGGTTTGCGTAGTCGTTTAGTTCCACGCGTTCCAGGGCCTCGGCCACGGCCAGTTTGTCTGCCTTTCTGGGGCGGCGGCTCATACCCATGTGCCCGTAGCGACCCATCATGACCACGTCCTGTACAGAGAGGGGGAACTGCCAGTCGACATCCTCGCTTTGCGGAACATAGCTGACGGCACCTGTGCGGCGTGCCGCCGCCGGTGTCTGGCCGGCGATGGTGACGATTCCGGCGTCGGGCTTCACCAAGCCCATGATGGCCTTGAACAACGTGGATTTTCCGGAGCCGTTCATGCCCACGAGGCCACAGATGCGGCCCTTCCCGAGCCGGAGGGTTGCCTGGTCCAAGGCCAACACAGACCCGTAGTGGACCGTCACTGCGTCGACGTCAATGGCGGCAGCCATGGCGGCGCTCACGGCGTGGTCCCGGTCAGTGCGTCGACGATGACTTTCGCGTCATACCGGATCAGCTCGAGGTAGGTGGGTACGGGGCCGTCCGCTTCAGAGAGTGAGTCAACATAGAGGGTGCCACCAAAGACGGCGTCAGTCGCCTCCACTACGCGTTTCATCGGTGCTGCCGAGACGGTTGACTCGCAGAACACCGCGGGAACCTGGTTGCTGCGCACAAATTCAATGGCGCCTGCAATTTGCTGCGGGGTGGCCTGCTGCTCTGCGTTGACCGCCCAAATGTACTTTTCGCTCAGGCCTGCATCACGGGCCAGGTAGGAAAAGGCCCCCTCGCAGCTGACCAGAGCACGCTGGTTCTGCGGAAGCACGGAGAGCTTGTTCACGAGATCGTCCTGCATGCCCTGCAAGGTGGCATTGTAGGCGGCACCGTTGTGCGCATAGAACGGCGCATTGGCTGGATCCAGTTTTTGGAATGCCCCCACCATGTTCTTGACATAGATTTGCACGTTCGACGGCGACATCCAGGCGTGCGGGTTGGGCAGGTCCTTGTAGGCGTCCTCGGCAATGTCAATGGTTTCCACACCTTCGGAGACAACAACGTGCGGCGCTTTCACATCCTGTACAAATTGCTCGAACCAAGCTTCCAAGCCCATCCCGTTGTCAAGGATCAGATCTGCCTTGCCAGCCTTGCGAATGTCACCGGGCGTTGGTTCGTACCCATGAATTTCGGCACCTGCTTTGGTGATCGATTCCACGCGCAGCTTGTCCCCTGCCACGTTCTGGGCGATGTCAGCGAGGACTGTGAACGTTGTCAGCACCACCGGGCGGTCATCGGCTGCCTCATTGATGGCGGTGTTGGCGGAGTCGCTACAACC
>NZ_JAUNVV010000127.1 GCF_030540645.1 Arthrobacter sp. | reverse complement strand
ATTCAATCTTGAACGTCACGGCCCAGCCGTCGCCCAGGTTGGTGACACCGGCGTTTTCGCCGATGCCCACCAGCATGTCCTTCTTCATTTCCTCGGTGACCTTTTTGCCGAACTGGCTCAGGTGGTTCTTGGAGGACTTGTAGGAGCAGTGCTCGCTCCACATCACCGAGTACATGGCCAGTTCAGCGGCGGTGGGGCGGCGGCCCAAAACCTTCACGACGTCGTCGAACTCGTTTTGCTTCAAACCAAGCTCGGCCCACGGCAGCTCAACCCCGGGGGTGGCGGCAGCGTTTTCGACGGTGTCGATGTTGAACTTTTTCGCGGATTCTGTTGAGATCTCGCTCATTTATTTGTCTCCCAGAAGAGTGTTCAAAACTGAGTTGAAGAAGCCCAGGCCGTCGGTGCCGGTGTGGGCGGGGCCGTAGCCGGTCTCCACTGCGTGCTCGGGGTGCGGCATGAGGCCCACCACGTTGCCCGCGGCGTTGGAAATGCCGGCGATGTCGCGGCGTGAACCGTTGGGGTTGTGGCCCACATAGCGGAACGCGACCCGGCCCTCGGCCTCAAGGGCGTCAAGGGTCTTTTCGTCGGCGATGTACTGGCCGTCCTGGTTCTTGAGCACAACGGTGATGTCTTGGCCCGCGGCGTAGGCGTTGGTCCAAGCGGTCGTGTTGTTTTCCACACGCAGCACCTGGTCGCGGCACAGGAACTTCAGGTGGTCGTTCTTGATCATGGATCCGGGAAGCAGGTGCGCCTCGGTCAGGATCTGGAAGCCGTTGCAAATACCCAAAACAGGCAGCTTGGCATCGGAGTTGGCGGCGTCGATGATCTTGGCCATCAGGGGTGCAAAGCGGGAGATGGCGCCTGCACGCAGGTAGTCGCCGTAGGAGAAGCCGCCGGGGATGATCACGGCGTCGACGTCGGCCAAAACGGTGTCCGCATGCCACAAGTCCACGGCCGTGGCGCCGGAAAGGCGGACGGCGCGTGAAGCGTCACGGTCATCGAGTGTGCCGGGGAAGGTCACGACGCCGATGCGGGCTCCCGCCAGGCGTGTATCAACGGGTGCCAGAACGGCACCGCCAATCAAGGGGGTTTCAGTCATGACTAGTCCGCCACAACTTCAATGTTGACAACATCTTCGATGACAGGGTTGGACAGCATGGTTTCTGCCGCTTCGCGGGCCTGAGCCAGAATCTCTTCGGTCACTTCGCCATCGACGAAAAGTTCAAAGCGCTTGCCCTGACGGACGGAAGGGAATGCGGTGAAGCCCAGGCGGGGAAGTGCGCCAACAATGGCCTTTCCCTGCGGGTCCAGAATTTCGGGCTTGAGCATGACGTCGACAACGATCCGAGGCATCGAAGGAACTCCTGGTGTTAAAGGGGATGGCCACGGAAGTGCCGTCTTACGCTGTCTTGCAGACCAGGGGTAAACCTGAAAATCAATAAGGAAAGCGCTCCGCGAGCTTGCCATCCCATTCTACGCAGTGATTGCAAACGGGGGAATTTTAGTGGTCTACATCGCATCCCATATCCGGGCGGTTGGCACTTTTGCACATTTCCGCACCGTGAGGGGACATTGCGACTGCGTCTTCAGTCGGGTCCAGCGCCATTGATATCGCTGCCATCAGCGGGCATCTTTGTGCGGAATTTGAGTAATAAAGCAGGCATCTTCATCCGAAAGGACCACATTCGAGTCCATGTGATGCATAGCACTGTGGGATGGGGTAGGTTGTCCTATGTCCTAGAAGGTGGGGGTCCTCAGGGCTGCTTTGTTCGTTCGCAGGTGTTTTGGCCGGTCTTGGCCACTTGAAAGGAATACATGAGTTATCTGAACTCGGTTCGCCGTCCCAATGGTGGGCGAACTGCGGTCACTGCTGGGGTACTGGCCGCGGGGCTGCTTGTCAGCATGATGGGGCCGGCCTTCTCCCTCGCGACGGCACGGCAGGCATCTGCCGCGGACGCTGGAAGCTATGTGGAGCAGGTCCTGGCCCGCAACGGTGACAACGCCATCGACCCGTCCCTTGGCCGCTTTTATCGGATTCCGGCGCTGGCTGACCTCGGTGGCGGTGTGGTATTGGCCTCGTATGACGGCCGCCCTGATGGGGCCGATGCACCTTCGGCCAATTCAATTGTGCAGCGCCGCAGCATTGACGGCGGCAACACCTGGGGTACGCCCACCTACATTGCCCGTGGTCAGGAAGCGAAGAACGGTAACCAGAAGTTCGGTTTCAGCGACCCCAGCTACATTGTTGACAAGGTCACCGGTGACGTCTTCAACTTCCATGTTTATTCAAAGGACGTGGGCTTCCAGGGGAGCGGCTTTGGCAACGACGACGCCGACCGCAACATCATCGGCGTCGAAGTTTCCGTCTCCAAGGACAAGGGCCTGAGCTGGTCAACGGATCCGGGTAATATGCCCAACCTCCCACCTGTGGACTACACGGCAGGCTCGCAGTACGCAGGGCTCGACGGACCCTTGATCACCGATGTGGTCAAGCCGGTGGGTGACGCCAACAATGTTGGCGGCGTTTCTGGTGTTTTTGCTGCCTCGGGTGAGGGCATCCAACTGCAGTACGGGCCCAACAAGGGTCGACTGATCCAGCAGTTCACCGGCAAGGTGAAGCAGGCCAACGGCAGCGTTCCCTACCAGGCGTACAGCGTCTACTCCGACGACCATGGCAAGACATGGCAACGCGGCGAGTTCACCGGCACCGGCATGGATGAGAACAAAACCGTGGAGCTCTCCAACGGCGATGTCATGCTCAATTCACGTGCCAGCAGCGGCGGCAATGGTGGACGTAAAGTGGCCATCTCCAAAGACGGCGGCCAGAGCTATGGTCCCGTCACGGTTGACACCTCCTTGGTCGACCCCGTCAACAACGCCTCTATTACGCGGATGTACCCCCACGCCGCGCAGGGTTCCGCCGAGGCCAAGATCCTCTTGTTCTCCAACGCAAACTCCAGCGCTGGCCGCCAGAACGGCACCATCCGCTACTCCTGTAACGACGGGGTCAGCTGGAGCGCTGGCAAGCAGTTCAAGGCCGGTGCCATGAGCTACTCCACTGCTACCGCCCTGAGTGATGGCACGTTTGGTGTCTTCTATGAAGGCGATAGCAACACCATGACCTTTGGCAAGTTCGACGCCGCGTGGCTGGGTGTTGACTGCGCAAACTCCATGACTGCCGCTCTCACGGCCGCCCCCGTTTCAGGTACCAACGGGGCAACTGTTTCAGCACAACTGACTGTCAAAAATAATGGCTCGGCGGTACTCTCCGGAGCAACTGCATCTTTCGCCGCAAAAGCAGGCTGGACCTTCGGATCCATAGTGGTTCCCGACGTTGAGCCAAACGCTTCCGCCACTGTGTCAGTTCCGCTGACCATCCCGGCCTACGCCAAGGCCGGAAACATCAGCCTGTCAGCTTCGCTCTCACTCGGAGGCCACATCGTTACAGCGACGGTGCCGGTGACCATCACCGGCGGCGCCACGCAGAACGTCATTGGGCTGGACATCCAGGGCTCACCGACAGAAGCTTCACGCGATCTTGCTACCAGCCCCTACGCTGTGGGCAGCAAGGTTCCCTACACATTTGTGGTCAACAGCCTCAGTAACGTCGTCGTCAACGCGGTGCCGCTGACAGGCAACTTTGATCCTCTGGTGCCTGCCGACCGTGGCGGTGCCACCAATGCCGGCAACTGTCGCTGGAATAACCTTGCAGTGTCAGGCAACTTCAGCTGCGCAACCCCGCGCCATCAAGTCACTGCTGAAGAATTGGCCCAAGGGTTCTTTGTTCCGCTGACCACGTGGGAAGCGAATGCAACTGGAGTCACCACACAGAACTACACCGTCACCGGTGCTGAAGTAGACCTGCTGCTGCGCAAGCCTGCAGTGTCGGTGGAGTACACCGCGGGGCCCGTGATCGATGTTGACGGCAGTGGCTTTGCCACCGTCGGTGACACCATCACCTATACCGGCCGTGTTGCCAATACAGGCAACGTCAAGCTGACAAGCGTTGCCGTTCCGGGCGAAGCCAACTTTGACCTGGACGTTGCCGCCACCAAAACCATTACTCGGCTCTACACGCTGACAGCTGGTGACGTGGCCGCCAACAAGGTAGCAGCCAAGGATCTATCCGTCATTGCCCACAACGGGCAAAAGGCCGTAGCTGCAGCTGCCAGTGCGCCGGTGGTCAAGGCGTGTGCGGATGAATTGTGCGGTGAAGAGCCGCCCATGGCGAACTTGATTCCGCAGCGTGAGATCAGCATTGAATCAGTCTCATCCCAGGAACTGACCGGCGAAGCCGCACCCAACGGCCCGGCAGCTGCCCTGCTTGATGGCGACATCAATTCGTTCTGGCACACCAAGTGGCAGAACGGCAGTGATAAATTCCCCCACTCAGTGGTCTTCGATCTGGGCAAGGACTACCAAGTCACCGGGTTTGAATATACGCAGCGCCAGAACGGCCCCAACGGAAAGATCAAGGACTACGAGATCTACGTGTCCGAAAGTCCCACGGACTTCGGCTCAAAGGTGGCAAGCGGTTCATTTACCGCTGCCAGCGCGCCGCAGCGCATAGCCATTGACGGCGCTAAGGCTGGCCGCTACGTGAAGCTCATCGGCTTGAATTCCATCGCAGGCAATGAATTTGCCGGAGGGGCGGAGGTCAATATCGGCGGTATCGCCGTCACGGACGGACCCGTCACAGGAAGCCCCGTCGTGGGTGCCACCATCGAGGGTGAGCGCGCTGATGGCTCACGTGACTTGGCTGCCAACCCCTACACGGTTGGTCAGCAGCTGCCGTACACCTTCGTCGTGAAGAGCACGGCAGACATTGTCTCCACCGTCTACCCGACGGCAGGGGACCTGGCAGGGTTCAACATCACAGGGACACCCAACTGCCGGTTCCGGGACATCCCCATCGGCGGCGGCTACACGTGCGCCACGGCCAAGCGCGTCATCACGGCCGAGGACATTGCCAATGGCTTCTTCCAACCCATCACAAAGTGGGTTGCAGAAGGTACCGGCGCCACTTCGGCGGAATACACCATCGACGGCGGCGAAGTGGATGTTCTGGTCCGCAAGCCCTCCTTGGCACTGACGGTCGGCACTGGTGTCCTGGAAGACAAGGACAGCGACGGCTACGCCAGCGTCGGGGACATTGTCACGTTCCCCGTCACTGCCAAGAATGACGGCAATGTTGCGCTGACTGGCGTTTCGCTGCCTGGCGTTGATGGTGCGGCCGAGGCTCTCGCCGTCGGAGCCAGCACTGCTGGCACCATCGCGCACACTGTGACTGCAGCCGACCTTACTGCGGGTGAAGTTGCCGGCGCTTCGGTCTCGGCCGAAGCAAAGAACGGCCTCAAGGATGTTTCGGCGGAAGCCTCTGCTGCGGCGTTGGAACTGACTCTGGCTCCGGAG
>NZ_JAUNVV010000126.1 GCF_030540645.1 Arthrobacter sp. | reverse complement strand
TGTTGTTGTCGACCGTTGCCGCCGTGATCGCAATGGCGGTACGGGCCACAACAGTGCCCACCTGCTCCAGCGTCAGCTCATGCGCACCGGTGGCAAAATCAGCCGGAATGCTGGCTTTCACTGAGGCCGTGCCGTCGGCAGCTGCCTTCACGGTAGCCAGTTGGACCGGTTTCGAATGGATCCACAGCTCGTAAGCTTCACCGGCAGCCAAGCCCTTGGCCGTCACTGTGACATCCGTACCGGCAGCAGCCGTAGCCGGTGCCGACAAGCTCGGGGCAGCCGGTTCCGGGGATTCACCCGGAGCAACCACAGCATCCACGGTGGAGGCCGCCATCAAGCCGGCCTTGTCTGTGGCACGGTAGGCGAGCGACACGCCGTCGTCCCCTGCCTTGACGACACCCGTGTACGCCTGCCACGTCGCACCACCATCGGTGGAGAACTCCACCGATGCAACGCCGGAACCGGCATCCGTTGCATTCACCGTGACGGTGCGCGCATCAGCATCAACACTGGCCGAAACGGCAGGCACCTGCGTATCCACCTTGAATCCGATGGTGGACTTGTCTTCTTCGATGTTGCCTGCGTCGTCGCTGGAGCGGTACGTGAAGCCGTTCTCGCCCTCGGGGAGGGTGACGGCTTCGGTGTACTCCGTCCAGGGGCCGGCACCGATCCGGTACTCGGTCTTGGCAATGCCGACGTTGTCGGTGGCGCTCAATGTGACGGTCGGAGCCGTCGTGTACCAGCCGCTTGCGGCCGGAGTGGCCGGATCCACGGTTGCCGTGGTGACAGGGGCAATCTCGTCGGCTGGCGCGGCCTCGGAGCAGGAGATCTTCGCATCGCCCCACACGCCGTGGGCGCCGCTGATGGCACCTTCGGAGATCGGGTCAACACGTAGTTCCAGGTAGGAAATGCCCGTCAGGTCAAGATCAATCGACTCGGGAGCGAAGCCACTGACATACGTACGGCTCTGATAGAGGACCTTTCCATCGCCAACGACGGAGAAGATGATCTTGCCGGCAAAGTCGCCTTCAAGGCCAATTTCACTGGTGAAGCGGCTGCACTGCCCACCCACGTAGTAGTTCACATTGGACGGCGCGTGCACACCCAGGCCCTTCTCGTACGTGTGGACAACCGTCTCTGCACCGGACTTGTCAACAACGGTCAACGGAGCATCGGGTGAGTTCGCGGCATCCTTGTTCGCCACGTCTTTACCGATGACGCCGTAGCCGTTGCTGGCCGATACCCATTCCAGGTCCGAGACAAACGCGTCGGCACTGGGTGCATCGGGCAAGGGGAAGTTCGCCACCTTCCAGTCAAACACCTTCACGGAGTTCACCTTGGGCATGGTCACCGAGGCCAGTGTCTTGGCCGGCAGTAGGCGCAATGTTCCTGAATAGATCTGGTATCCGTAGTCCTTGTATTCCGGGTTTGCCGCATTGGACTGGCTGTTGCGTCCCAACGACTTGATCGCAACCTTTGCCCCTTGGGTGTTGCCCTGGGGCAACCAGTTCGGGAAGTAGGTCGATTGCTTCTGGACGGTGCCATCCGTGTACGTGATGGTGAACTCGGGGGAGGCACCCGAACCGCTGTTGGAGGACCCCAAAATCGCCAAGTCTGTCCCTTGACCGGAGAGGGCAATGGTCTGCCCGTCCAGTACGACGGCATTGTTTTTGTCTGCTCCCACCTCGGGCCACGTGTAGTTGACCTCGGTGGCCAGACCGGCATCCACGGTGACGGTGGATCCCGGTGTGACGCCACCGGCGGGAATCGGGGCCGTCTTCAGCTGTTCAATGCTGTAGGACGCGTTGCCACCGTCGAAGTTGCCCAGCTTGTCCCCAAACGATCCGTTGGCAGTGGTGACCGAGATATTGTTGAACGCCCCGGCGAGTGAGCCGTAAGCAACATACATCTGGTTCGCACCGGAAACTTCCTGGCTGGCGCCCTTGGCGTCCTTGTAGCTTGCCTTGGCACCGACCGTTTGCTTGCCGGCGGCAGAGTCCGCCCCGGGCACTAGGTCAAACGTTGCTTGGACGGTGGCACCGGGAGCAACCGAGGCCACTGTGGCACCCTTGGCGTTGCCGACGGTCCAGCCCGTGGGAACAACGGCGCTGATGACAACATCGGTCTTGGCATTGCTGCCGGTGTTCGTGAATGTCGCCGAAGCTGATGTCTTGTGACCTTGGAAGACCTTGTCCTCCAAGGTCACGGCAACTTGTGCAGCCAATGCATCAGAGTCGGTGCCGCCAACGGCGGAGGTGGCCTTCAAGGTCACCGTGGCCGAGGCGGCCGAGGGGACCTCTCCAGCCTTGACATGTACCGTGCCGCCAGCGTCAGCGGCGTCGTAGTACCAGCCTGTCGAGGCTGTCGTGAACGCAGCCGCATCTGCAAGCTTTGCCAAGGTCGTGGCGCCAACGATCACGGCCGAGGGCTGTGAGCCGCTGTGGACTTCGAGCTTGTACGGACGGGCGCCAGCCTTGCCCGCGTAGTCGCCGTCGCGCTTGCCAATGATGACAACCACGTCGCCGCCATTCTTGGCCGGGGCCGTGACGTTGAAGTTCTGCGTGCTTGACTTGCCAATCTGGTACTCGCGGGTAACCTTGTCATCCTCGTTCAATGTGAAGGAGGAATCGCCCGAGGGGTAAACATCAACCGTGAGGGCGGAGTTTTCCGGTACGAGGGAAGCGTTGCGCTCAATGAGGCCCTTGGGCACCACTGCACCGGCACGGACGAACATCGGGAGCGTCTCCAACGGCGCGTTGTAGCCGTTGAGAACCTGGCCGCCTTCGTAGAGGGTGCCGGTCCAGTAGTCCACCCACTGGCTGCCGGAGGGTAGGACAATTCCGTTGCGCACATCGCTGCTGGTGGAAACGGGTGCCACCAAGTAGTTCCCGCCGACCATGAACTGGGTTTCGGATTCCTTGGTGTAGGAAAGCGGATCGTTGGGGAATTCCAACGGCATGCTTCGCATCATGCCGACGCCGGTGTTGTGGGCATCAACGGACAAGGAATAGATGTAGGGCATCAGTTCCTGGCGCATCTGCAGGTACTTGCGGTTGATTTCCGTTGCGGCGTCACCATAGAGCCACGGGCGCTTATCCACGGCGGCCCAGCCACTCATGGAATATAGTTCCGGGGCTAAAGCCTTCCACTGCAGATCACGGACGTAGCTTTCAGTGCTGCCGCCGAAGATCCCATCAATGTCAGAAGTGGTGAAGGCCTGGCCGGAGTTGGTTGCGCCGGCCATTGCCGGGACTCCCCAGCGCGCCTGATCCAGGTTGCCGGAGTGGTCGCCCGTCCACTGGACACCACAGCGCTGCGCACCGGCCCACCCCTCAACCATCAAGGTGTTGGCACGTCCGCTGGAGTACTCCTCGATGCCGCCCTTGGCACTCTCACAGCCCGTCAGCGCCAGACGGTAGCCTTCACCGACCCAGGCAACGTCAAGCTTGCGCATGGCAATGCCGTCGGCGCCAACTTCCTGTTCCTGTTTGGTCAGCGACCGTTGGGTCCACAAACCGGTTTTGAGGTCGGCTTCGGCCTTGATGGCCTTGACCGTGTTGCCTAGGCCCTTGTCGGTGCTGTTTGCGTCGTAGGGTGCGTTTTTGTCGTAACCAGCCGCGTCCGGGGTGTACTCACAGCCGTAGCCGTCATTGACGATCATCCAGCCCGCGGGCATGTCGTTGGCCTTGAATTCCTTTGCGGTTTTCACTGCGTCAAAGGTGACCTGCTTTGGTGCATCCGGGTTGTTGAAGCCCGAGGAAGAGTATGTGGGGCTGGAACGGTTGTAGCAATCGGCGTCGCCGTACTCCAGGCCGTATACGGGTGGAAGGTTGGGGCGCCCGGTCAGCTTGGTGTAACCGTCCAAGCTCTGCTTGTAGTCACCGACGAAGTAGTAGGCGTCAAAACGCTTTTCCTTGTGTGTAGTGGTTTCATCGTTGGTGAACGTGTAGGAACCCTGGGCAAACGTGTTGCGCAAGACACCATAGCCAGCGCTGGTCATGTAGTACGGCACGGCGTTGGGGTGGCCTTCGTCATCCCAGTCATAGTTGTTGGAGATGTTGATGGTGGAGCCCGTGTGGACCACACGGCCGTTCTGCATGCCGCCGCCCAGGAACTGCTCACCTGCGAGGGGCTTCAGGTGCTGTGTCGTTGTTGCTGAACCGAAACTCAGTGCGGAAGATTCCTGCCACACGACGGAGCCATCGACGCGCTTGAGCGTAAAGGCGCCCGTCGATTTCTTGACTTCAAGCTTGACCTTGGTGGTGGCCATCGTAATGACTCCCCCAGTGTCGCTCACGGTGACCGTGCCGGCATCAAAGTCGCCCTTGCCCACCACGATGTTCGCAGAGCGCTGCACGTCGGCTGGAGACGCTGGAGTGTTGGCCGGATCGGTAAAAGTTCCTGTCGGGGTCGCCTCCAGACGGAAGTTTCCGTCATCGAGGAAAGTCACACGAACCGCACCGGTTGCAGGGCTCAGGCTGACAACATTACCGGCCTGACTGAACGTGCTGATGGCTCCGAGGGTGGTTCCGCTCTGGTCCACCGGCACTTCCGGAGTGATGTTGGACGCCGAAATGGGTATTCCGGGAGCTGCCACTGCGGCTTGGGACAGTGCCAATACAGGTATAGCGCCTACTGCAAGCAGCCCGGCCAGGGCAACGGCAACGGCACGTTTGCCCATCTTTCCGGTGTTGGGCGGCTTTGCCGGTGACCCTGTTGGTTCCTCTACGTGTTGCAACGGCATTCGAACTCGCTTTCGACCGTGACGAACATATATGACTAAAAGATCAAAGAAATGATCATTAACGTTCATCAGAAAATGTGACGTGGCTCAAGTCTAGATGAGTTGTGATCCATAACACCCAATATTTCTGCAAAATTTCAAGTTATTTTCGCAGGTTATCGGAGCGAGTTCCGTCCAGTGAAGTTATCCATCACAATGACCCGGTCTTCGGCACACTAAAGCGTGTCAGGCGGCTGCGGGCAGAAATGATCGGCCTGTCTCCGCAGGATGGCAGACGCGGCACATTCTGAACATTTGCCACGTCCTACTTTTCAGGACAACACCGCCCCACCCAAGGCCACTCATCATTACTGATCAACAACATGTGGACGAAGTCACATGTAGTTAATCAGTGCCTTGACTCAGGGGGTTGCCGACGCTGGGAGGGAAAACGACATCGGGGCCGCAGCCGGCGAAGCATCGCCGGTCCCCGTAGGAGTGCCCGGTTCCGTCGTCCAAGGCTCCACTGCGGCAGATTTCGACGCCACGGGGATGGCCGCCGGGGCGGTGGGCTCCGTAGTTTCCGGGGCGGATGTTACGGGTGCCGTCGTTCCAGGTTCCGATGTATGCGTCGGCGGTTCGGTGGTCGGACCAACCGTCACGTCAGGCGTCGTCGGGTCAATCGGCGTCGGCGTCACAGCAGGCGTCTTCGTCGGAGTCGGCGTCGGCGT
>NZ_JAUNVV010000125.1 GCF_030540645.1 Arthrobacter sp. | reverse complement strand
ACCTCGTGGACCACTTCCGCCGGTTCCAGCTTGCCGCCGAGCTCACGCGGGATGGCCCGCACAATGGGCTCGAAGATGGTGCTGACCCAGTTGTGGGCGCTGATTTCCTCATCCATGTCCGTGCCGGAGTCGACGCGGAATGAATCCATATCGTTGAGCAGCCGGCGGGCCTGGTTCTCCTGGGCGTCAAGGCCAGTGAGGCGCAGCAGGCGGCGCTGGTGGTGACCGGCGTCGACCACTTTGGGCTGGAGCTGGATGGTGGAGCCGTCGGGGGTGGTCTTGATGGCGTATTCCTCCACGTCGAACCCCAGGTCGTTCAAGCGGCGGATGCGGGCTCCGACGCGCCAACGGTCCTCCAGCTCGAACGATTCCTTTTCGGTCAGCTCTGCCCATAGTCGGCGGTAGCTTTCCATGATGAGCTCGCTCGTGGCGACCGGGTCCACCTTTTCTTCAATGAGGCCACCTTCAAGAAGGTCCATGAGTTCCCCGGCGATGTTGACGCGGGCAATCTCGAGGTCGTACTCTCGCTGTCCGGTGGACAGGTCCGGGTACAGTTCTCCGGTTTCGGCGTCCACTAGATAAGCGGCGAAGGAACCTGCGTCGCGGCGGAAGAGGGTGTTGGACAAGGAGACATCGCCCCAATAGAAGCCCACCAGGTGCAAGCGGACCAGCAGCAGAGCCTGGGCGTCGATGAGGCGGGTCAGGGTCTCACGGCGCAGCTTCTGCGAGAACAGGGCGCGGTAGGGCAGCGAAAACTTCAGGTGCCGGGTGACCAGCACGGGGTTGAGCGGCGCGCCGGTGGGGGTGGTGCGGCCCGTGATGACGGCTACCGGCTCCACACACGGCACATCGAGGCGGGCCAGCTTGCGCAGCATGTGATATTCGTGCCGCGCCACGTGCTCGGAGGTCTCCTTGATGGCAATGACGGAGCCGTCGAGGTGGGCGAAGCGGACCACGTGACGGGAGATGCCGCGGGGCAATGCAGCCAAGTTTGCGGCCGGCCATTCCTCCAGCGTGATGTGCCAGGGGAGGTCCAGCAGGCCGGGGTCGGCGCTGGCCGCCGTGATGTTCAGTGAGCCCATGACCTGGGCCGGAGGGGCGCTTTGCCGCGGCAGCTTGCCGATCTGCTCGAAGTCGGTGGGCTCATGGTTCCACTTTGCGCCTGGTTGCTCAGTCATGGACCAATTCTCTCTCAAAAGGGGTTGGTGGCTTAAACGCCGAGACGCGGCTGCCGGCTGGAAAATTCTCCAACAGGCAACCGCGCCTCAAAGTTACTGTGCAGGCCCGACCAGCGGGGTGGTTATACGGTGACGCTCTTGTCGCCCAGGCGGAGGCCTGAAGTGGCATCGAAGAGGTGCACGTGGTTGGTGGACGGGCGGACGTGGATGGTGTCGCCCTTCATCGGTGGGCGGCGGCCGTCGACACGGACAACCATGTCGCGCTCGTTGCCGTCGATGATGGCGTGGCCGTAGACGTAGGCATCGGCACCGAGTTCTTCGACGACGTCGGCCTCGACTGCAAGGCCTTCGCCGGCGCCGACGATCTCGAGGTCTTCGGGACGGACACCCACGGTGACGGTCTTGCCTGCGGCTTCACCCAACACGGCGCTGGGCACCGGGTAGATGGAGCCACCGAACTTCACGCCGCCGTCGACAACGGGCAGTTCCAGCAGGTTCATGGCCGGTGAGCCGATGAAGCCGGCAACGAACACGTTCTGCGGGGCATCGTAGAGATTGCGCGGGGTGTCGCACTGCATGAGTACGCCGTCCTTGAGCACGGCGACGCGGTCACCCATGGTCATGGCCTCAACCTGGTCGTGGGTCACGTAAACGGTGGTGACGCCCAGGCGGCGGGTCAGGGAAGCGATCTGCGTACGGGTCTGGACACGCAGCTTGGCGTCCAAGTTGGAAAGGGGCTCATCCATGAGGAACACCTGCGGGTTACGCACAATGGCGCGGCCCATGGCAACACGCTGACGCTGACCACCGGAGAGTGCCTTCGGCTTGCGGTCCAGGTACGCCTCGAGGTCAAGCAGCTTGGCGGCTTCCTTGACGCGCGTGGCGCGCTCTTCCTTGGAAACGCCGGCGATCTTCAGGGCGAAGCCCATGTTGTCCGCAACGGACATGTGCGGGTACAGCGCGTAGTTCTGGAAGACCATGGCGATGTCGCGGTCCTTCGGCGGAACGTCGGTGACGTCGCGGTCACCAATGAGGATGCGTCCGGCGTTGACGTCTTCCAGGCCGGCGAGCATGCGCAGCGACGTGGACTTTCCGCAACCGGACGGGCCGACGAATACGAGGAATTCGCCATCGGCGATTTCGATGTTGAGCTTGTCAACGGCGGGCTTCGTGGTGCCCGGGTAGATCCTCGTTGCATTGTCAAAAGTTACTGTAGCCACAGTGATATATCCCTTCATCGGCAGGTACGTGCCGAACGATCCTCAAGTGAATGGTTTGTTAATTCGCATCAGGCCGCACACATCTTAAACAGCAGGCGGTCTGATCTATGAAGTATGACACATTTTGTCCATGATTGGGGTCACTTTGTGATCTCCCGCACAGGCGTTAGAAAATTTGTGGCAAATTCAGTTCGGTGCGGGCTTCCACGAGCAGTTCCAGAACCTCCGGAAGCTCGTCTTCGTGCTGGATTCGGTACTGGGCAGTACTGCTTCCGGGCCCTACCTTGATGCCGAGATCCCCGGGTAGAAGAGCGGAAAATGCGTGCTCGTCCGTGACGTCATCGCCAGCGAAGAACGTGGCCGTGGCGCCACTGAATTCCCGCAGGGCGGTCAGGCTTTGGCCTTTGTCGGCCTTGAGCACTGAAATCTCCAGCACTTTTTTGCCCGTGCTGATGTGGAACGCGGGGTCCCCGGCGAGGGCCTTGTTGACATGCTCGACGGCGGCGCTCCCGTCCGTGTCGCTGGCAAGCCTGTAGTGGAGGACCACTCCGGCCGGTTTTTGCTCGGCAACCGTCCCTGGGAATTGGTTGATCGCCTGGGCTACGCAGTCCCGTGCGTGTGCCAGTGCAGACTGCTGTTCGGCAGTGAGCTCCAGCACGGGTGAATCGGGGCCCCAATACGTTTCCGCGCCGTGGCTGCCCACCAACAGTGTCGGTGCCGGGGGTGTGGCGACCGCCCGCAAACTGTCCAATGCGCGCCCGGAGACGAGCGCCGTCGTCGTACTTTCCAAGCCAGCCAGGGCGGTAAGGGCCGCTGCTGAGCGGGGGAGTGGGCGGGCGTCCTCGGCGCGGCTGACGATAGGGGCCATGGTGCCGTCGAAGTCCAGGGCCACCAAAAGGTGCGGCGTCTGGGCCAGCTGGATCACGGCGGCGCGCAGTTCGGCGGACATTTCCACAGTCTGGGTCATACCGGAACGGCCTCCGTCTCGAGGGTGGAGAGGAATTCCTGGCTCCAGCGCTGCACGTCGTGGCTGAGGATCTGCCGGCGCATGGTGCGCATGCGGCGTGCGGCCTCAACGGGGGAGAGGTTCACGGCGCGCAGGATGGCGGATTTGAGCCCGTCGATGTCGTGCGGGTTGACGAGGATAGCGGATTTAAGCTGGTCGGCGGCGCCGGTGAATTCGCTCAGGACCAAGGCACCGGTGTTGTCTCCGCGGGCGGCTACATACTCCTTGGCAACGAGGTTCATGCCGTCGCGCAGGGCTGTGACAAGCATGACGTCGGCGGCCAGGTACAGCGCCACCATTTCCTCCACAGGGTAGCTGTGGTGAAGGTAGCGCACGGCCGTGTTTTGGATGGTGTCGAATTGGCCGTTGATCCGGCCCACCATGCCTTCGACTTCGTCGCGCAGCTGCTTGTAGGTTTCCACGTTTTCGCGGCTGGGGCTGGCCACTTGGATCATGGACGCATCCGCCACGGTCAGCACGCCGTCGTTGAGCAATTCGCCGTAAGCCTTGAGCCGGTGGGTGATGCCCTTGGTGTAGTCGAGCCGGTCCACGCCCAGGAGGATGGTTTTGGGGTTGCCGAGTTCCTGGCGGATTTGCCGTGAACGGGCAATGACGTCCTTGCTGGCCGCCAACTCTTGGATCTGCGCCACGTCGATGGAGATGGGGAAAGCGGCGGCGCGGGCAATATGCACCACTTTCCCGTCGCCGTCCTTCACCTGAATTTGGGCGGACTTCACACCGGCCCCGACAAAGCGGCGGGCCGAGCGCAGGAAGTTGGCCGCGTCACTAGCACGTTGGAAACCGATCAAGTCAGCGTCGAGCAGGCCTTCGATGATGTTCTGGCGCCACGGCAGCTGGGCAAAGATTTCCTGCGGCGGAAACGGGATGTGGTTGAAGAAACCGATGCGCAGGTCAGGGCGAAGCTGGCGGAGGTAGCGGGGCACCAACTGCAGCTGGTAGTCCTGCACCCACACCGTGGCGTTCAGTGCGGCTGCGCTGGCAGCGGCTTGGGCGAAACGCTTGTTGACCGTGCGGTAGGCGTCCCACCATGTACGGTGAAATTCGGGCGGGGCAATGACGTCGTGGTAGAGAGGCCACAGGGTCGAGTTGGAGAAACCCTCGTAGTACAGTTCAACTTCTTCTGCTGACAGCGGCACGGGAATGAGGTCCATGTTGTCGTGGTGGAACGGTTCCAGGACCTCGTCCGGCGCCCCGTGCCAACCCACCCAGGCACCTTCATGCGAGGCCATGACGGGGGCCAGCGCTGTGACGAGGCCGCCGGGGGAACGCCGCCATCCGCCGTCGGAATTATCCGTAGAATCCCGGTCCACCGGCAACCTGTTTGAGACCACCACGAAATCCGAATGGCCGTGGTGGTGGGCCGGTTTACTGTTCACTTCTTCAGGCACGTGGAACTCCCATAGCTCGTTCTCCAGTTTGTGCCAGCTTAGCCTGCGGGGAATATACCGGGCAGTAGTCCAAGTATTGGGACGGGGCGTGCGGCGTCGAGCGTTCTTCAAGCTTTCTCCCCTAGGATGATCAGGAACTTGCCGTTTTCACGGCCCTTTTTCATGCCCGAAGACTTGAGGAAATATGAGCTCCAAAAACGATCCGCGTTTGACCAATGCACAGCGAACTGCGCAGGCCCGTGAAAAGGCAAAGGGTATTCGCGACGCCCAGCTGAAGAAGGAAAAGCGCAACAGCTGGCTGATTCGCGGCGGTGTCTTGGTGGCAGCGCTGGTGGTTATTGCCATTATTGCGCTAATAGTCATCAACACGAACAAGGCCAACGAGCCGGTGGCTCAAACGGGGCCGGTTCCCGCCAACGCGAACGTTTACGGCGGTGTGACCCTGGGCAAGGACAACGTGGTGATCCCGCCTGCGACGGCAGGGACGACCGTTGACGTGAGCTCCGTGGTCATGCCCACCGCGCAGCCCACCTCGGTGGCCAAGCCCGAGGCAATCGGGGTGAAAGCTTCCGCGTCCGGCCAGCCGGCACAGGTGGTGGTGTACCTGGACTTCATGTGCCCGGCCTGCAACGGGTTTGAGCAGAATTACGGCCCGCAGTTGGATCAGCTGCGCAATGAAGGAAAGGTGACGGTGGAGTACCGCCCGCTGCCGTTCCTTGACCGTTTCTCTTCCGGAACCAACTACTCCTCACGGTCGGCAGCTGCGGCAGCTTGTGTAGTGGACAAGTCCCCGGAGAAGTACAAGGCATTCGTGGATTCCCTGTACGCCAACCAGCCGCAGGAAAACAGCAAGGGCCTGGACAACGCCACGCTGCAGAAGTTCGCCACTGAGGCCGGTGCTGCGGACATCAGCAGCTGCGTCAGCGAGAAGACCTACCGCCCGTACGTTGC
>NZ_JAUNVV010000124.1 GCF_030540645.1 Arthrobacter sp. | reverse complement strand
TGGTTGTACCGCGGCAGCGGCAACGGCGGCTGGCTCTCAGCAGCGCAGGTGGGCCGCGGCTGGCAGGGCTTTTCGATCCTCTTCTAGGCTGAAGTGACGCAGGCCCTTTTCAGCGATACGGCCGCCGCGCGTTTCGAGACGGGGGCAGTTGGCAGTGTTCGCGGTGAACATTGCCAACTGCCCCTTTCCGATTCTTCGAATCAGCGCAGCTGCGTGGCCCCGAGCGCGTCAGCCAGGAACGCGTAGTCCCAAGCCCGCGTCTTCCAGCCTTCGTAGCGGCCGGACGCGCCGCCGTGGCCACCGTCCATTTCGATTTTCAGCACAATCGGCTCCGTTCCAGTGGAGACGGCACGCAGTTCCTGCACCCACTTGGCCGGTTCCACGTACAGTACGCGGGTGTCGTTGAAGCTGGTGACGGCCGCGATCTTCGGGTACGCCACGGGCCGCACGTTCTCATATGGGGTGTAGTCCTTCATGTACTTGTACACCTCTGGGTCGGTGATTGGGTTGCCCCACTCCTCCCATTCCAGTGCGGAAAGTGGCAGCTCCGGGTCCAGGATGGTGGTCAGCGCGTCCACGAATGGTACCTGCGCGACAATGGCCGCGTACTTTTCCGGTGCCAGATTCGCCACGGCGCCCATGAGCAGCCCGCCGGCTGAGCCGCCCATGGCCGCGATGCGTGCGGGGTCCACCCATCCCGAAGCGGCCAGCCAGTTAGTGGCGGTAACGAAGTCGGTGAACGTGTTCTTCTTGTTCAGCTTCTTCCCGTTCTCATACCAGTGCCGGCCCATCTCGCCGCCACCGCGCACGTGGGCAACGACAAACACCACGCCGCGGTCCAAAAGCGAGAGCCGTGCGACGCTGAAGCCGGGGTCCATGCTGACTTCGTAGGAGCCGTAGCCGTACACCACACCCGCGTTCGCACCATCGCGGGGCAAATTCGCGCGGCGCAGCACCGACAACGGAACTTGCGTGCCGTCGTCGGCCGTGGCCCAGACGCGTTCGGCAACATAGTCGGAGGCGTTGTAGCCGCCCAGCACCGGTGTTTCCTTGCGCAACAGCAGCTCGCCGTCCGCCCCGGCAAGCGGCAGCACGTAGTCGTAGACGCGCGGCGGCGTGAAATCCGAGGTGTAGATGAGCCGGATCAGCGGTGACTCGTATTCGCTCCCGCCCATCGAGGCCGTGTACAGCTCCTCGTCAAAGACAGGCTCGACGGCGGCGCTCTGCCCGGGTGTTCCCAAGCCTTCCAGCGCGGTCACCTGGATGCGCTCAATGGTGTCCTTGCGCAGTGAAACCACCATGTGTGTTGCCGTCACGGTGGCACCGTTGATGCGCACCGAATCGTCGTGGGGCACCACCGTGTCCCAGTGCTGTTCGGCCACCGGCTTGCCGAACTCCGCGGCATCAACCACGGAAATCATGGAGTTGACGGCGTCGCGGTCATGGGTGAGCAGCACCTTTTCGACGCCGTCCTGAAGGAAGGGTTCGGCGTCGTACAGGATCTCGGCGGTACGGGGGATGAGCAGCTGCAGGCCCTTTTCTGGGGCGGCAAAGTCCAGCATCCGGGTTTCGCTGAACTCGGAGCAGCCGATGCCGATGACCAGGTGGCTGCGGTCGGCGGAGAGCTCGAAGCCTGTCCACATGGCGACGTCGTCCTCCTGGTAGAGGACCTTATCGCTTTCCACGGGAGTGCCCAAAATATGGGATTTCACCTGGTGGGGGCGCCAGGAATCGTCAGCCAGCATGTAGTAAAGCGTGCTGCCGTCGGGCGAGAACGTCAGCCCGTAGAACACGTTTTCAATGGTTTCCGGCAGCAGCTCGCCGGTGCGAAGATCCTTAATGCGGATGGTGAAAAGCTCATCGCCGGCAAAGTCCGCGGCATAGGCGTAAAGGTTGCCGTCGCGGGTGACGGACGCGCCGCCCAGTGAGAAGAAGGGCTTGCCCTCGGCCTCGGCGTTGCAGTCCAGCAGGACCTGTTCGCCCGGCACATCGACGCCGGGTTCAATGACGGGAGGCGTCCAGTCCGCAAGACCGCCGGTGCTCTCCGCGGCGACCCGGCACTGGATGCCGTACGACTGGCCTTCCACCATGCGCCCGTAGTACCACCAGCCGTCCTTGCGGCTGGGAACGGACAGATCGGTTTCCTGCGTGCGGTTCTTGATCTCGTTGAAAATATCGTCGCGCAGTGTCTCCTGGTCGGCGGTGACGGCATCCGTATAGGCCTGTTCGGCGTTCAGGTGCGCCACCACTTCCGGGTTTTCCTTCTCCCGCAGCCACTCGTAGTTGTCCACAAACGTGTCCCCGTGGTGTGTCCTGTCGGTGGGAACCTTCTTCGCAACCGGGGGCCTGGTGGTGGCTTCGGTGGCGGTGGGAATCGTGGCGGACTGGGCTGCAACGGCGTCGGAAGTGCTCATGGAATCCACTGTATAGAGATAGGGCTGCATCAGGGTGGGAGTATGCCGACAGCGCAGCCGGGGTCCACTCCGGCCTGAATGGTTGACCGACTGCCCACCTCATGGAATATTTATAGAACGAACGGTCGGTAATTTGCTGGACTGTCGCGTGCCGAGGGTCCAGCCGCTCTGCACGCTTGCGGGAGAAGGGTGTGGCCATGTCCGGAAAGGCACCGCAGGCGTTTTTGGTGGGCGGGGTCCGAACACCCGTTGGACGTTACGGCGGAGCGCTCTCAACGATTCGTCCCGACGACCTCGCCGCATTGGTTGTGAGGGAACTGGTGGCCAGAACCGGCGTGGACCCGGCCATGGTGGACGAGGTCATTCTGGGCAACGCCAACGGCGCCGGTGAGGAAAACCGCAACGTGGCCCGCATGGCCTGGCTGCTGGCAGGCTTCCCGGACACGGTTCCAGGCATCACCGTCAACCGCCTGTGCGCCTCCGGAATGAGTGCCATCACCATGGCCTCCCACATGATCAAGGCCGGGGCCGCGGATCTGGTGGTGGCCGGCGGCGTCGAGTCGATGTCCCGCGCCCCGTGGGTCATGGCCAAGCCGGAAAAGGCCTTCGCCAAGCCTGGAGCCAGCTTCGACACGTCCATCGGCTGGAGGTTCACGAACCCGAACTTCCTCTCCGGCGAACTCTCCCGTGACGGCAAAATGACGTTCTCCATGACGGAAACAGCCGAAGAGGTAGCCCGGCGCTACAAAACGTCCCGGGAGGATTGCGACGCGTTTTCGGTGCGCTCCCACGAACTTGCCCTGGCTGCCATCGCCGCGGGCCGGCTCCGCGAAGAAATTGTCCCCGTCACGGTCCACGGCCGCAAGGCGGACACCGTGATCAGCGACGATGAAGGCCCGCGCCCCGGCACCACCATGGATGTATTGGCCGGCCTGCGCCCGGTGGTGAAGGGCGGCACTGTGGTCACGGCGGGCAATTCCTCAACATTGAACGATGGCGCCTCCGCCATCCTGGTCGCTTCCGAAGCCGCCCTCCAGAAGTACGGTTTGACCCCGCGCGCCCGCATCATCGACGGGGCCGCTGCGGGCCTTGCCCCGGAAATCATGGGCATGGGCCCGGTTGCCGCCACAGCCAAGGTCCTCCAACGGCAAGGCAGAAGCGTGGGCGAACTGGCCACCGTCGAACTTAATGAAGCGTTCGCGTCGCAGTCGCTGGCCAGCATACGTGAGCTCGGCCTGGACCCGGGCACAGTCAACCTCGACGGCGGTGCCATCGCCCTGGGCCACCCGCTGGGCTCCTCCGGCTCGCGGCTCGTGGTCACGCTACTGGGCCGCCTGGAACGGGAATCCCCGGGAGGGCTGGGCCTGGCCACCATGTGCATCGGCGTGGGACAAGGCGCCGCACTGCTGGTGGGAGGCCTGTGATGGACGGCACCGTGACGGACGACGCCGGACACCTCCCTGGACAGGAGGCCTTTGCCACGCTGCTGGTCACCGATGCGGCGGACCGGGTGGTGGTGCAGCTGAATCGGCCGGAGGTGCGCAACGCAATCAACGCCCGCATGGTCGCGGAACTCCACGCTGTGTGTGAGCTGCTGGAGGCCCAGCCGAAAGTGCTCATTCTTCACGGCACTGTTGGGGATGAGGTGGCTGGCATCAAGGGCATTTTTGCTTCGGGAGCCGACATCGCCGAACTGCGCGGGCGTCGGCGCCAGGATGCGCTGGCCGGCATCAACTCCGGCCTATTCGAGCGGATTGCCAAGCTGCCCATGCCCGTCATTGCCGCACTGGACGGGTATGCGCTCGGTGGCGGTGCCGAGCTGGCGTATGCGGCCGACTTCCGAATCGGCACCCGGGCGCTGCGCATGGGCCAGCCGGAAACGTCGCTGGGCATCATGGCCGCTGCCGGTGCCACGTGGCGGCTGAAGGAATTGGTGGGCGAGCCTGTCGCCAAACAGCTGCTGCTGGCCGGTCGCATCCTCACCGGCGAGGGCGCCCTCGCCGTGGGGCTTATTACCGAGCTGGTGGAGCAGGCGGGGCTGCTTGATGCGGCTCACGCGCTCGCGGACAGGATCTGTGCACAGGACCCGTTGGCCCTGCAAGCCACGAAGCGGGTGTTCCACGCACCCCGCGAGGCCCATCCGGCGGTGGACAACTTGGCCCAGGCGGAGCTGTTTGAATCCCCGGCCAAGTTCGAGCGCATGCAGGCGTTCCTGGATAGGAAGCAGTCATGACCCCCACCCAACCCGACGCTCCCGCACTTTCGGGGGTCTGTTCGCCAACCCTTCCGCAGTTTGTGGGCGTTTTGGGGGGTGGGCGCATGGGTGCCGGGATCGCACACGCGTTTCTACTGGCTGGCTGCAACGTTGTGGTGGTGGAGCGCGACGGCGACGCGGCCGCCAGCGCACGTGAGCGGGTGGAATCCGCCGTGGCCAAGTCCGTGGAACGCGGACAGATTGGCGGGGCCGGTACGCTCATGGCCCGGTTGGCGGTCTCCACCGATTACGCAGATTTCGCCGACAAGGAACTGGTGGTTGAAGCCGTCCCGGAAATCTTAGATCTCAAGGTTGCCTCACTGCAACGCGTGGAAAAGCATCTCAGCGCCACGGCATTCCTCGCTTCAAACACGTCCTCGCTGTCCATCGCCGGGCTGGCTGCTGGGCTGACCCGCCCACAAAACTTCATTGGCCTGCACTTTTTCAACCCCGTCCCGTCGTCCACCCTTGTCGAAGTGGTTGTAGCCAGCCGCACGCTGCCGATGCTGGTGGATTCCGCCAAGGGGTGGGTGGCCGCGTTGGGTAAGACCGCAGTGGTGGTCAAGGATTCCCCGGGCTTTGCCTCCTCGCGCTTGGGTGTGGCTTTGGCATTGGAGGCTATGCGCATGCTGGAGGACAGTGTTGCCAGTGCACAGGATATCGACGCAGCCATGGTGCTCGGCTACAAACACGCCACGGGCCCGCTGCGCACCACAGACTTGGTGGGACTCGACGTTCGGCTGGAGATTGCCGAGTACCTGGAATCGACGCTGGGGGAGAGGTTTGCGCCACCGCAGCTCCTGCGTGACAAGGTGGCTCGCGGCGAGCTGGGACGTAAAACCGGCAGAGGATTTTTCGACTGGGATTGAGTCACCCGGGCAGCAGTACCACCACTGCCCACACAGCAGCACCGCAAACCGTACGGCACATCGAGGTACTTTGAAAGGACGGTTTGGCGATGGCCACCGCAACGAAAACAGGGTTTGTTCCCAGCTATGTCCAAGATGCCTGGTGGACGCCGGATGCAGACGTCCGCGGCACCGACGCGCGGGACGCCAGCACTGGGGAGGTGCTGGCCCGAGTCTCCGTGGACGGGCTGGACCTGGCCGCCGTGGTGGAGCATGGGCGCACAGTCGGCAGGAATGAACTGGGCAAGTTGACCATCCACGAGCGCGCGTTGAAACTGCGTGAATTGGCTGGCTATCTCAACGGACGCCGCGAGGAGCTGTACGCGGTCTCCGCACAAACCGGAGCCACAAAAATCGACTCCATGGTGGACATCGACGGTGGCATCGGGGTGCTGTTCACGCTGTCCTCCAAGGGCCGGCGCGAACTGC
>NZ_JAUNVV010000022.1:41100-44155 GCF_030540645.1 Arthrobacter sp. | reverse complement strand
CTGCCGGCAGCAGCACGCCGTCCAGCACCGTGTCGCGCAGCGCGGCCCTGCGCCACGTGTGCACCGAGGATTCCGTGGCCAGTACGCCCCTCACGTGCTGCTCCGCCAGTGCAGGCTCGGCAAGCTCCGCCCAAGGCTGTCCCGCCGCCAACCCCGTTGACCCAATGCCCCGGTACAGCGCCGTATTGATCAGCTGTGAGGTGGTTTCCTGCCCGGCAATGACCAGAAAATAGCCCAGCGAGCACACTTCGGCACTGCTCAATCCCGCAGCCAACAACACCCCAAACAGGGAATCCGAGCCGCGGCTGGCGGCCACTTCCGCGCGCAGCCAGCCATAAAAGGCGGCTGCGCTGTGGGCCAGTTCCAGCTGCCGGGCGTGATCCGGCCAGCCCCAAAACAGTTCAAGCGAGTCACGGCTCCACGTTTTCAGTTCGTCCAGCGGAGGATTGGCCTGCCCTGTCAGTTCCGCCATGATGACGGGCGGGACATGCATGGCCACGGAACTTGCCAGATCCACCGGGCCCGCCTCCAGGGCAGCAGCTGTGTGCGCCAACTGTGCCCTGGCAATTTCCCGCACCCGGGGCGTGACGGCTGCAACCTTGGCCGGGGTGAAGAATCGGGTCACCACACTGCGCACGGCCCGGTGTCCCTCCCCCGTTGCGGATGCCAGGACAGGCGGCAGCGCGAATTTCGCCTTGCTGAGTATGCGCAAGGTGGCCGGGGCCAGCGGGACCACCGAGGTTAACGCGTTTGTCGGGGCAAAGTCCTCGGTGCGGCGCATGACTTCCCTGGCCAGGGCCGGTGTTTCCACCACGTGGTAGTTCACAGTTGCTTTCCTTCAAGGGATGGGTTGGTGGCTGGGAGTGCCCCGGACAGTGGGCTTCGGCCGGGGGCGGGCAGCACGTGGCGCAACAGCCGGGCGGCATCGTCCAACTGGCTCGGGGACAGGTCGGCCCGGGCGGTCAGGCGGAGGCGGGAGACGCCGTCGGGCACGCTGGGCGGACGGAAGCAGCCCACCAGCATTCCGGCATCACGCAACTGCCCCGCCACGGAAACAGCCTGCTCGGCGGAAGCCATGGGAATGGATTGCACGGCACCCGGCGAGCCCGTGATGCCGGCCATTCCAGCCAGCCGGGCAGCGCTCACGTGCAACCTGGCGGCAAGGGCCGGCTCGGCAAGGATGATGCGCGCGGCCTCCGCGGCTGACGCGGCGGGCGCCGGGGCCAGAGCCGTGTCGAAGATGAACGGGCGCGCTGAATTGACCAGGTGTTCGCGCAGTTCCGGTGGCCCCAACACGGCCCCGCCTTGGGAGCCCAGCGCCTTGGACAGCGTCACGGTGAGCACCACATGCGGTGCCGCGGCAAGCCCGGCCGCATGCACGGCACCGCGACCGCCCCCGGCAACTCCGATCCCATGCGCCTCATCCACCAGCAGCCACGCATCGTGGGCGGCGCAGGCCTCGGCAAGGACCGTTAGTTCCGCGGCGTCACCCAGCACCGAATACAGGGATTCAACGACGACGACGGCGCGCGGCACCATGCGCGCGGCCAGCGCCGCCCGCACAGCCTCGACATCCCCGTGCGGGACGATGACGACAGGCGAGCGGGAGAGCCGTGCGGCGTCGTGCAGCGAGGCATGCACGTGCGCATCGAGAACAAGGAGGGTGCCCGGCCCACCCAAGGCCGTGAGCACGCCAAGATTGGCCAGATAACCGGAGGAAAAGGGCAGCGCAGTCTCGGCCCCCGTCAGCTGGCACAGGGCATTTTCCAGCTCCGCATGCACTGCCAGCATGCCGCATACCACTGGCGAGGCACGTGATCCCGAACCGTGGCGCAGCACAGCCGCGATGGCAGCGGAGGTCAGCCGCGGGTCGCGGGAAAGGCCCAGATAGTCGTTGGATGCCAGATCCAGCACCCGCCCGGTAGGCAACGGTGCAGCGCGCCGGACCAATCCGCGGCTCTCACGCACCTTGGCCCGGCTGTGCAGCCACTGCTCCATCGCGCCGCTGTTGGACGCATCCGGGCCGGGCACACCGGCGTCGTCCGTGGTGAAGGCAGTCATCAGCAGTGCACCTGTTCCACCGCGGCGCACAGGCCGGCACCGATGGCGGCAAGGTCCTCGGCGGTGCTGATGTAAGGAGGCATGGTGTAGACGAGGTTGCGGAAGGGTCGAACCCAGACGCCGTGGTGCACTGCGGCGCGGGTCAGCGCGGGAACGTCCACAGGCGTGTCCAGTTCGATGACGCCCACTCCCCCGAGCACCCGCACGTCCAAGACCCCCGGCAGTGTGGCTGCCGGGGCAAGCGCCACCCCCAGGCCGGCCTGCAGCGCAGACACCTGCGGGCGCCACGGCGTGCTCTCCAGCAGCTTCAGCGAAGCCACAGCCACGGCACAGGCCAGCGGATTGGCCATGAACGTGGGCCCGTGCAGCAGCGCGCGTAGGGGTGAGGCCTTGATGGTGGCGGCCACCTCGGAGGAACACAGCATGGCCGCCAGCGTCAGGTACCCGCCCGTCAGCGCCTTGCCCACGCACATGATGTCAGGGACCACCGACGCCCAGTGGCTCGCAAAGAGCTCCCCCGTGCGGCCAAAGCCGGTGGCGATCTCATCCACAATCAGGAGCAGGCCGTGCTCGGTGGCCACGCGACGGGCTGCGGCCAGGCACTCAGGAGCGTAGATGTACATGCCGCCAGCACCCTGCAGCACAGGTTCCAGCACAATGGCGGCCAGTTCGCCAGCATGTGCCGCCACGGTTTCCTCCAGCAACTGCACCCATGCCGCAACTTCAGCCGGGTCGGAGACCAGCATGCCGTCGACGAGCCGGGCTTGCGGGGGCCGGGGCAGAAACCGCTGCTGTGCCACAAGATGCGGGAATTGGGCGTGCATGCCGTCGACGGGGTCGCACACGCTCATCGCGGCAAACGTGTCGCCGTGGTAGCCTCCGCGCAAAGCCAGGAAGTGGCCGCGTCCAGGGTGCCCGGCGGCCGCCTGGTACTGCACGGCCAGCTTCAGCGCCACTTCAACGGACACGGAACCCGAGTCGGCAAAGAACACAT
>NZ_JAUNVV010000022.1:5550-41000 GCF_030540645.1 Arthrobacter sp. | reverse complement strand
GCCAGCTTCAGCGCCACTTCAACGGACACGGAACCCGAGTCGGCAAAGAACACATGCTCCAGCCCGGCCGGCGCCATGCGAACCAGCAGTTCCGCCAATTCCACGGCTGGCTGGTGCGTCAAGCCGCCAAACATGACGTGGGAGAACTTCGCTGCCTGCTCGGCCAGCGCCTCGTCAAGTACCGGGTTCCGGTAGCCATGCACCGCTGACCACCAAGAACTCATGGCGTCGACCACCTCAAAACGTTCCCCGTCCGCATCCTGAAGCTGCAGCTTTGTGCCGGATGCGCCCATCACCGCGTAAGGGGCCGGGCCGTCAAGCGGGGCATACGGGTGCCAGAGCAGGCCCTTGTCCCGGGCCACGAGCGAGCGCGTTTCCTCAAGCATTGGGGGCGAGCTGCGTTCCTGCACCACGACGGCGGATGGCAGGCTGGGAGCCGGCGGCAGCTCCGGCGTCGTGCAGGGAGGAACTGCCAGCGGCGGCGGGCTGTTGGCCAAGGACGGTGAAGCCGGCGTCGGCGATCATCGCCAAATCGTCCTGGCCGGGCTGGCCCTCGCTGGTGAGGTAGTCGCCCAGGAAGAGTGAGTTGGCGATGTTCAATGCGAGGGGCTGGAGGCTGCGCAGGTGCATCTCGCGTCCGCCAGCCATGCGCAGTTCCGCTGCCGGGCAGGCGAAGCGGACAAGAGCGAGAATGCGCACACACTGGGCCGGGCTCAGCAGCCACGTTCCTTCCAGCGGCGTTCCGTCAAAGGGCATGAGGAAGTTCACCGGGATGGAGTCGCTGCCGAGATCACGGAGGGCAAAGACGGCGTCGATGAGCTCATCATTACTTTCGCCCATGCCCACGATCAGGCCCGAACACGGAGAGAGTCCGGCTCCCTTGGCGGCCTCAACGGTGCGGACGCGGTCGGAGAATTCGTGGGTGGTGCAGATGTCCTTGTACTTGGATTCGCTGGTGTTCAAGTTGTGGTTGTACGCGTCCACGCCGCACGCCTTGAGCCGCTCGGCCTGGCCTTGTTTCAATATGCCGAGGCAGGCACAGACTTCAACATGGGGGTGTGCCTCCTTCAGCCCGTCCACCATGGTAGCCACGCGCTCCACGTCCCTGTCCGCGGGGCCCTTGCCGCTGGCCACCAAGCACACGCGGGAGGCACCGGCGGCGATTCCCGTTTCCGCCTGCTCAAGGACCGCTTCGGGTTTCAGCCACGTGTACTTCAGGATTTGTGCGGCCGAGCCCAGGCGCTGCGAGCAGTACGTGCAATCCTCCGGGCACAAGCCGGATTTGAGGTTCACAAGGTAGTTCACCTTGACCGTGTTGGAGAAGTGGGTGCGCCGCAGGCGTGCGGCGGCGGCCACCACATCCAACAGCTGATCATCGGTGGAATCCAAGATTGCGTGGGCCTCCTGGCGGGTCAGGGTGGCGCCGGACAGCTGCTGGTCGGCAAGGGACTGAAAGTTATTGAACACTGTTCAAGTATGGAAATTCATCGTTCCGCTGTCAAATGAACCACCCTGCCCCCACGGCGGCAATCTGGTTTTCCGTGTTGATTTTCGCTGGTCGGTGTGGGCTGACTGCGGAGTTGACGCGATGGGGCAAAATGGAGCTGTGTCGCGTGGGCTTTCACAACCTGCGCACGAAAGCCACGAAAGGACTGAAGCACATGGCGTTGACGCGCGAGCAGGTCATCGACACCGCGTTCAGTATTTTGCGCGATTACGGCATCGCCGACCTTTCCATGCGCCGCCTGGCCCGGGATCTCGACGTGCAGCCCGGCGCGCTGTACTGGCATGTGAAGAACAAACAGGACTTGCTCGGGGTTCTGGCGGTCATGATTCTTGCCCCGGTCAAGCCCCAGGACCTGGATGGGGCGGGAGCCGCAGCGGTGATCGAATCCCTGCGCCTGGCCTCCCGGCAAATCCGCGACGCCCTGCTGGCTGTGCGCGACGGTGCCGAAGTCGTGGCCCTGACACACACCTTGGCGCCACAATCACTCCCGGCGCTGCAACGCTTCACGGAAACCCTTGCTGCCGCCGGCCTCTCAGGCAGAAACCCTACCTGGACCGGCCGCGCGCTGGTGAACTACATTCTGGGCTCCGTCACGCAGGAGCAGACACAGAGCGGACTGTCCCAAGCTGGGTTGCTGGACAGTACTGCCCGGCCGGTGGACGACGCCGACGCGTTCAACTTTGGCCTCGAACTGCTGTTGGCTGGTGCCGCGGCGTTATTGCACAAAGAAAGCACTCAGCAGAGGGACTCTGGATAATCACCGGCGATGGACTGGTCTCCCCAACCCCGCTGAACGAAATGACTTCCCGCTACATCCACCCATACCGCGAACGGGTTGAAGTCAGGCGGAATGGATGGGCGCGCCGCAATCGATGGGCGCGCCGAAACCCGGCTCGCGGTAGTGTCTTGGACATGAATACGCACACGAAGTTCTCGGACATCGTCGATGACACGGCAGTTGACCACGCTGCTGCACCCGACCCGGATGACTCCCGCAAGCCGCAAAAAGTAGCCAGGATAAAAGCGAAGTCGTGGAAATATGTGGCCAAACGCTCGGTGGCCAAGTTCGGTGCGGACGCCTCAACCGACATGGCTGCATCCCTGACGTACTACGCAGTGTTGTCGCTGTTCCCGGCAATACTGGCGCTGGTTTCCATCCTCGGCCTGGTGGGTCAGGCCGAGGAAACCACCAAGGTGATGCTGAATCTGGTCGGACAGCTCACAGACCCGTCCATTGTGGAAACCATCAGCGGACCCGTGGAACAGCTGACAAGTTCCCGGGCAGCTGGCTGGACGTTTGTCTTGGGGCTCGCAACCGCGTTGTGGTCTGCCTCGAAATACGTCGGCGGATTCAGCCGGGCCATGAACCGCATCTATGGCACCGACGAGGGGCGCCCGGTGTGGAAGCTTCGCCCCGCACTTCTGCTGGTCACCTTGGCCGCAGTGCTCATGGTGGCCATCATGGCACTCCTTCTGGTGGTCTCCGGCCCCATTGCCAAGGTGCTTGGCGATGCCATTGGCTTCGGCGACACCGCCGTGACGGTCTGGAACATCGCCAAGTGGCCGGTGCTGGCGATTCTGGCCGTGGCACTCATCGCCCTGCTGTACTACTTCACCCCCAATGTGCAACAGCCGAAGTTCCGATGGATCAGTGTTGGTGCCGCCGTTGCACTGGTGGTGGCCGTGGCAGCTTCGGCCGGCTTCGGCCTCTACCTTGCCAACTTCAACAAGTACGAGAAAACTTACGGTGCCATCGCCGGAGTGATCGTGCTGCTGCTCTGGCTGTGGATCATGAACCTCGCCCTGCTCTTCGGCGCAGAAGTGGATGCCGAACTTGAACGTAGCCGCCAACTTCAGGCCGGCATCAAGGCAGAAGCCGAAATTCAGCTACCGCCGCGCGAAGTCACCGCCAGCCTGAAAAAAGCGGAGAAGGAAATGGTCCTGGTCGCTGAAGGCAAGCACCTGCGCAAAAAATTTGCCCCGGACTCGCCCGACGACGACGCCCGCAAGTCAGGCGAAGCTAAAACCCTGTTGTGGCTGGCGGGCATAGGCGCCGCAGTTCTTGCCGTTACCTCTTGGCGCAACCGCGGCAACCGCCAACACGAACAGATGGACTAACCCTCATGCAGCATTTCGATCTCGTCATCATCGGCACAGGCTCAGGCAATTCCATTCCCTGCCCCGAACTGGAGCACCTGAGCATCGCCATCGTCGAGGACAACCTCTTTGGTGGCACGTGCCTGAACGTTGGCTGCATCCCCACAAAAATGTTCGTCCACCCGGCCGAGCTTGCCGACGCCGCTCGCCACGGCAGGGCTTTGGGGGTGGACTCCCAGCTCACAGCCGTCGACTGGTTGGGCATACGGGATCGGATCTTCTCGCGCATTGACGGGATCGAGGCAGCGGGCAGGGCCTACCGCGAAAGCCCCGAGTGCCCCAACATCACGGTTTTCTCCGGCCATGGCCGCTTCACGGCGCCCGGTGAACTGCGCGTGTCAATGCACGACGGCGGCACCCAGGTACTCACGGGAGACCGGTTTGTGCTGGGGGCCGGCTCGCGCGCGCAAGTGCCCTCGATCGATGGCCTGCGCGAGCCGGGCGCCGCCTTCCACGCCACCGACACGATTCACACCTCAGACACGATCATGCGCATCGATTCGCTGCCAAAAAGCATCGCCATCTTGGGCGGCGGGTATGTTGCAGCCGAGTTTGCGAACATCTTTTCCTCCTTCGGCACACGGGTAACCCAGATAGTCCGTGGCCCGGCACTGCTGCGCCACCTGGACAGCGACGTCTCCGAACTGTTCACCAAGGAAACCGCCGCACGTCACGAATTATTGCTGAACACCGAGGTCAAACACGCGAAGGTGGGCGGGGCCGGCGTCGTGCTTGGCCTTGAGGGGCCCGGAGGCCAACAAACGCGCACCGCAGAGTTGTTGCTGGTGGCAACGGGCCGGCGGGCCAACGCAGACACCTTGAATGTTGCTGCGGCCGGGATTGACGTGGACAGGCACGGGAGGGTGGTGGTGGACGAGTTCCAGCGCACCACGGCGGACGGGATTTTTGCGCTCGGCGACATCTCCAGCGAGCACCAGCTCAAGCATGTGGCCAACCACGAGGCGCGCGTGGTGCAGCACAACCTCATCCATCCTGCCGCCATGATGTCCGCAGACCACCGCTTCATCCCGGCAGCGGTGTTTGGCGAGCCGCAAATTGCCTACGTGGGGCTCACCGAGGACCAGGCGCTTGGCCAAGGCGTCCCCTATGTCGCAAAAACCCAGGCCTATGCCGACATTGCCGCTGGCTGGGCCCGGGAAGATTCCGGCCATTTCCTGAAAGTACTGGCGGATCCTGCGACGGGTAAGTTGTTGGGCGCCCATGTCATCGGCCCCGACGCAGCCACCGTCATCCAGCCCCTGATCCAGGCCATGTCCTTCGGCCAGCGCGCCCACGATGTGGCGCGGGGGCAGTACTGGATCCACCCGGCGCTGAGCGAATTGGTGGAGAACGCGCTGCTGGGACTGCCAGCACCCACGGAACCGTAAGTAGACTCTTCCAATCCAAACCCGGGAGTGCTCCGAATCACAGGGTAGACGGATCCAACGATGGGCCGTCCACACTGTTCAAGGAGAAGTCCCATGAATAAGAAGTCAGCTTTACTCATTGCCCCGGCGCTTGCACTGGCAGCCATGACCTTTTCCAGCGGTGCGGCCATGGCGGCCGACAACGGAACCAGCACCTTTGAAACGAACCTGGGTGCCATCAACGGCAGGAACGCCACGGGCTCAGTCTGGATCACCCTCACCGGAGACCAGGCCACCGTGACGGCAAATGTCAGCGGTCTGGCAGCCACGTTCAACGGAGCGGCATACCCGCATGCGCAGCACATCCACATCGACGGCGCCGGCGTGTGCCCTGCACCCTCAGCGGACACCAGCGGCGACGGCGTCATCAGCACCACCGAGGGCGGCCCATCCTACGGCAAGATCGGCACCACACTCTCCACCAGCGGTGACACGAGCGACAAGGCGGCCCTGGACCTGGCCGTCGCAGGAATGGGCGCAAGCTACAAGTACGAGCGCACGTTCACCATGAACGCCGAAACGATCGCCTCCATGAAGGCCGGCAAGGCGGTAGTGGTGGTTCACGGCCTTGACCCCGCCACGCTGCCCGCCGCAGCACAGAAGGAAATGAGCGACCTGGCTCCAACCTTGCCGCTGGCTGCCACCTCGCCGGCGCTGTGTGGAACCCTCGCTGTCTCCCAGATGGCCGCCATGCCAGGTGGCGCCCCCGGAACAGGTGTAACCACGTCGCTTGCCCCGACCAACGCCTCAACCTCACCCGATGTGGCATGGTTTGTGGGTGGCGGAGCCCTGGTGTTGGCAGCCGGAGGTGCCTTGGCATTGGGCCGGAAGCGGACTGTGGCTGCACACAAGTCCACGGTTGCAAAGTAGCGGCGGCGATTTCTCCATGATCACCACCAGCAGTAGTCACGGGCGCCGCAGGGCGCCCGTGACTGCGGTTCTGCTTCTGGCAACGCTCACCCTGGGTGCTGCCGGATGCGGGGCTCAAGCAAATGCCTCCTCACCCATCTCGAGCCAGGTTTCCTCATCATCGAGTTCATCCGCACCTGCCAGTCCTCCAGGTGCGACGACCTCCACGACAGCTGCAGGCACGACGGCGGCCACTGCTGCCCCGTCCACAGCTCCCATCACGCAGCCGCCACCGGTTCCAGCCAAGGGACCCGTGCTGGCCGCTTCGGCTCCGATCTCATTGTCAGTGCCGGATATCGGCCTCACCACCCCCTTGTTGTCGCTGGGACGCGACGCCAAGGGCGAGGCAGAAGTTCCACCCGGTGAAGCTGGCTCCCCCGCCGGATGGTATAAATACTCGCCGACACCCGGGGAACGGGGTCCCTCCGTTATTTTGGGACACGTCAACACCACCACCATCCCCGAGGGGGTGTTTTACCGGCTCCACGAACTTAAGCCAGGCGAACAGTTCAGTGTGAGCCGGGCCGACGGCAGCGTGCTTGTTTTTGGCGTTGACCGAACCGAAATATTTCAAAAGGCATCCTTCCCCACACTGGCCGTGTACGGCAACACCGACAGGGCGGAGATCCGTCTCATCACCTGTGGCGGCTACGAACCCAGCACCGGGGACTTCGTCGAGAACACCGTGGTCTACGGACACTTGCTCTCCAGCACCAAGTAGCTGAGCGGTTCACCGACGCCAGCCGCCCACCCGTGTAGCCCGGCCACGGGCCACCTACTCTTCACGTTTTGGATTGGATTGTCATGAAGACGAAGCTCAGCATTTCCGCCGCAGTGGCCATGGCCGCCGCGATCGCCTTGGGCGGCTGTTCCGCAGGAGTGGGTGTGAACAGCGAAATGAACCACCCCGCACCGGTGGCATCCTCCGCCTCGGCCGCGCACACTGAAGGCGCAATGGCGTCGATGATCCATATTGAAGAGGGGAGGTTCCTTGACCCGAAGCCACTGGATGCCGGAACAAGCGTGAGTGTGATGAACATGGGCAGCACCACCGCCACTATTGTTTCAGACCAGGCCAGTGCCTTTTCCGTGACTGTCCCTGCCGGTGGAACGGCAGCCTTCAAGGCTCCGGCAAACCCCGGCAGTTACCCTTATCACAGCATGGAAGGGGACATGCACGGCGTCCTGACTGTGGTGGCAGGCCCCGCACCTGAGGCGGCAGCGATGGTGTGCGAGGCGGAAGCCAAAAATACCGTCAAGGACATCCTTGCCCTTCCTGCCGTTCCCCAACCGGTGAGCACATGGGACGGCACCACCTACACGTGCACCTATCCGCTGGCCGCAGGCAACTTCGTGATGAGCGTGAGCGTGGCGGAAACGCCGGAAAAAGCAACCGAAGCAGCACAAAAATTGGCGGCCTCCCTGTCAGCTGCCCCCATCGTGGGCTTGGCCAACCTGGGCTTGCCCGGCTACCAATCACAAGCAGGAAACGTCATCTTCGCCAAAGACAATATGACCTTGCATGTAGACGCCACGGCGCTGCCTGCCCGTGTTGGACCGCACGACGTGTCAGCGGCCAGTTTCGCCTATGAAATGTCCACCACGATCCTGGGCTGCTGGACCCACGGCTGATGAACCAAAAGCAACGCAGTCAACGAGGCAGTTCCGAAGTGAGAACTTGATGGACATCTCACAGGAAATCACTTCAGGCACGATCAACATCCCCCTACCCTTCTTGGAACCGATGAAGTCTTCGGCCAGTCGCACACGACGGCAGGTACGGATAATGCCGAAGTTCTGCGGCCTGTGATCGCCAGCCAACGTCAGTCTCGTCTCCTTGGAAACAAAAGGTCCTGCATCACCCTGCATTCCCCCCACCAGGGATCAAACCGAGACCGGGACGGCCGACTGGGGAACTTACAGTTGGTGCAACGCCGCGACGGGGTCCGTTACTTGCGCTCGCCGACATCCCACGTTCGCGGAGGCCACGGCAGTGAGGTGCCGGGGCACGATGATGACCCGCCATGGCGGGTTCTGGCAATGCCCCCTACAATGAGGCCTACATGCTCGTGAACAGCTATTCAGGGGGTACAACATGTCAAATCCAAATCACAACGCCGTCAGTGCTTTGACGGCAGTGTTGACCATGGCGGCAGAGGGCGGAAATCCCCACGAAGTCGAAGTCGAATCGATGGTGGCCCTTCCGTACGGGAAGTTCAACAGTGTTGGATACCTCGTGACAATCCGCAATTCCTCACCCTACTTCGTGGACCCCAATGAAAAGGTTCGCCGTCTTGACATTCCCTCACATGCCTTCATGGATGGCGAGTTGGAAGTCGACTTCCGGATGGTTGGCGGCTTCGCAGGTTTTGACGACACACTGCGCCTCAGCGAACACGACGGCACGCTCACCATCAACGACGCAGCCGAGCTGTGGGAGCTGATTGACTTAGTAGGTTTTGAAGCGGACAAAGGATCCGGTGAGCCGCCCCACCCGGACGGATTTACGTACACCATCACCGTTGGGACGGGCCGCCGTCACCGCACCGTTGTCGCCGCAGAAAGCGCCGACCGTGAATTGTTGGAACGGCTTGCCCCTCTCATTGACTGGCTCACGGCACGCACTTCATCACGTTTCCCAAAGCCCGCCCTGGACTAGCTTCACAAACTCGACCGGGGTAGGCCCGTCACACACAGGGGCGAACCATGACGATGCGCCACGAAATGATCTCCATTCGCCTCTCAACCGCTAATCAGGGGGTAGGTAATGAACGTTTCAGAGCACGCTGCCGTCATCGCTTTGAATGCAGCACTGGATGCCGCCGGACAGGACAAAAACCCACGTGACACCCACATGGAATCCTTGACAGCCCATCGCCGCGATCCCGCAGGCACTGCGGGCTATCTCGTGTCTATCAAGGGCACGTCCCCATATTTTGTCGGCTCAGACGGAAAAGCCCAACACGTCGACATCGACTCGTTCCTGCAGTCTGAGACGGAGCTTAGGGTGTATTTCGCCAAGGCCGGCGGAATTGTCGGCAAAAAGGTGACGTTGAGCCTCAGCAATCGTGACGGGACCCTGACCACGGAGGCGGAGTCCGAATTGCGGACGCTGATCAACAACGTTGACTTCTTCAATGCAAGCCAAAGCAACCCCGGTTCCATGATCTTCGACGGCTACAGCTACTCCGTCACCGTTGCGATGGGCCACCGCAGCCGAACCATCGACGCCGAGCAGGGAAGCGACAGCGAGATGCTCGGCAAGATCGGCCCACTCCTTGCCTGGCTTGAAGCCCGGGCGCCGTCACTGCTCCCCAAGATCATCCTGGACTAAATTTTTTCTGGCTGACCCGACGGACCGAGTTTTTTAGGCGCGGCCGCCGGGAGGGCCGACAAAGAGCATGGTGGCCATGATCCCGCCAACAAACACCACGAAAACGACGCTCAAAAGCACCGGGCGGTTGAGCATCCAGCGCAGTACGACATCGACCCAATGACCGTCACGGGCGTGACCGGTGGACGTGGTGCGCCAGCCGCCGTCGAGCCGTTCCTTTCTCTCCAACCACCGGTCAAAGGGGATGGTGAGGTACGGCACAAAGGCGGTGGCTGCGGCGCCAACAATCAGCTTGGTGGGCCAGCGCTGGTTCAATCCGACCAGGACCGCGGTGGTGACGTAGGAGATGAACACCAGTCCGTGGGCAAAGCCGCCCAGGGTGACGGGCCAGTCGCCCATCTTCAACGCGTATTTCATGATCATGCCAGTAATCAGCAACGTCCACGTAACGGCTTCGGCGATGGCGATGGAGCGGTAAAAAGTGCGTGGCGTCATGGGCTGAAGTCAGTCCTTGCATAGTTGTGGGGAAGCTTGCTGGCGGAACATGGCGGGCACAAATGGCCGTATTCAGCCTAGCTGGCTTTGCTGGGTGGAGCCTACACACCCAGCCGGATACGCCGGGCCCGCGCTGATGCTTCGCTGGGTCCAGGGGATCCTAAACTCCAGCGGACGACGCTGAGAACGCCTTTTGTGGGCACCGTCACCGGTAGCGGAATAGGGCCAAGTCTCGGTGTGCTCAACTTGAGCAGTTCCTTGTATCCCGGGGGCAGGGAAGCCACTGCTGCGGCAAAAAGCACCTTGTAGCCGCCTTGCTGCGAGCGCGCCAAGGGCGGGTTCCTGATGAAGGCCACCGTTTCAGCAACGGTTTCGTCGTAGCGCAGCTCCTTGGTGAAGGAGGCGAGCTGATCATCGAGCCCGCTGACGGTGGTGGGTGGGTTGTCCACCTGCATGAGCGCGCCGGCCACCGCCCAGTCCGCCACATAAGCATCCGGGCCACCAGGGATGGGTCCGCCGTAGGCTTCATGGGTTGCCAGGAAGGCTTGGGTGAATGCCAAGTGGATCCATCGCAGCAGATCAGGATCATTGGCGGTGTACGGACGTACTTCCCCACTGTTGGTGTTGTAGCTCCCGCGAATGTGCTCGTGAATGCGCAGCACCTTGTCCGATGCCTGCCGGGCAGCCGCGGTGTCCCCATAAGTAAGCGTGAAGATCCAACGGATGGTTCCGGCCAGCCTGCCAAGAGGATCGCTGCGGTAGCTGGAGTGGTCATGGACGCCTGCGAGCGCACCCGGGTGAAGCGCCTGGATAAGCAAAGATTGGATGCCGGCCACAAGCGTCGTCATCGACCCGTGGACAGCCCAAGCAGCCGAATCGGGACCAAAGTAGCCGCCGTCGTCGCCCTTTTCCAAGTCAAGTTCCCATTGCGGGATGGTGGGGGCATTGTTGCTGAAGGTGCCGCGCAGTTCCGAGCGCCACTTGGACAGAGGGTTTTCCATTCCTTTAGTCTCTCCCGCTTACCTGGATGTTTGCATGCACCGCCGAAGTCCGGGATGGGCTGGGTGCCTGTCCACTTCCGGCACATGACAAAAGGGCATCGAGAGACCACAATGAAAGTCACCCCGCGTGGTGCATAATTGCCCGGCGGCACAAGAGAAAGCATACCCATGACCAACTCATCAGCTTCCAGCGCAAAGCATCCCGATACTCCCGACGAGGACTCCACACCGCCACGGGAACACAGTGAAAAACCCGCTGAAGGCGGTGTTGGCCAGAAAAAACCTGAGCCCCGCGTACACTCCCAGGACCCGGCAGAAGGGCCAGTTGAAGAGAGCTGAACGGCTGACTCAGCTCTCTTGCACCGAATCAGTGGTGAAATCCGACGCTGTCATCCCGTTGCCCTGAAAGCCGTGCCACCGACTTGGCGAGATCGGCCAGGAACATGGAAGCCAAGTCAAAGGTGAAACCGTTGCGCACCACCACGCGCAGCACATGCACATCGGCCATGCCTTCGGGCATGGGGTAGGCAGGCACAATCCATCCAAAGCTGCGCAGCTCATGCGAGAGGTCGTACACGGAGTAGCCATCCGGCGTCGTCAGTTTGAAAGCCAGGACCGGTAATTCGTTGCCGCGACTGAGCAGCGTAAACGGCCCCATTCCCTCCACTCCCGTGGCAATGGCACCGGCGATCTCCCGGCATCGCGACTGGATGCGTTGGAATCCGTCAAAGCCGTACCGGACGAGTGTGTAGTACTGGGCGATCACCTGGGCGGCGGGACGGGAAAAGTTCAGTGCGAACGTGGGCATGGATCCGCCCAGGTAGTCGACGCTGAAGATCAAGTCTTCCGGCAGCTCCTGAGCACTTCTCCACAGCACCCAGCCAACGCCGGGATAAACAAGTCCATACTTGTGCCCGGAGGCGTTGATGGACTTGACCCGCTCCAACCTGAAATCCCACAGAAGCTCTGTGTCCAGGAATGGCGCAATGAAACCGCCCGATGCGGCGTCAACGTGCATCGGCACATCCAAGCCCGTGCTTGCGGCGAGCTCATCCAGGGCCGCGGCAATCTCCGCAACGGGTTCATAGGAGCCGTCAAACGTTGAACCCAGCACGGCCACCACACCAATGGTGTTTTCATCGCAGGCGGCAGTGGCCTGGGCTGCGGTCAGATGCGTGGCGCCCTCGAGCGGGATCAGCCGTGCCTCGACGTCCCAGTACCTGGCGAACTTTTCCCAGCACACCTGCACATTGGCACCCATGACGAGGTTGGGTTTGCTGGCATCGAGCCCGGCGGCCTCTCTGCGGGCACGCCAGCGCCACTTCAGTGCCAGACCTGCCAGCATGGCTGCCTCCGAGGAGCCTGTGGTGGAACAGCCCATGGCACTGGCCTCCCCGGCGGGCTCCGGTGCGTGCCACAGATTCGCCAACATGTTCACGCAGCGACGCTCAATTTCGGCCGATTGCGGGTACTCGTCCTTGTCGATGATGTTCTTTTCCAAGGAGGCTTGAATCAATTCAGCTGCCTGGGGTTCCATCCACGTGGTCACGAACGTGGCAAGGTTCTGGCGCGCATTGCCGTCAAGCATGAGCTCGTTCTGAATGAACTGCATCGCGGCGTCTGCATTCTGGGTGCCAGGCGGAAGCGTGTGCTTGGGAATGGTGCCCATGCTCGAGTCGAACGCGCTGTCGAGAGTGGTCTTCTCGGCTTGGCTGTGATGGCGATGCAGGCTCATGCAGGTCTCCTCGGTGGGGCGGACTGGCTCCAATATCCCGAGGCTAGCCGGTTCCCCACCTCTTGGCTGGTTTCGCGGCCTTTATGAAGACTTTTCCGGGAGCTGCAACCGGGGCCGGTGACAACCTGCCTGCCACAACAGTGCCGCCCAACTCCTCGCTCGTTGAAACGCTGACGCTGAATCCTTGGCTGACCAAAATGGCGGCGGTTGTTTCGGCCTGACGGGCACTGGATTCAACGAGCAGTATGCCGTCCTTGCCCAGCCACAGCGGTGCTTGGGCGGCAATGCGGCGGTGCAGCGCAAGACCATCAGCGCCGCCGTCAAGCGCCGCCATGGGCTCGTAAACCCTCGCTTCCCGGGGCATGAAGGCGATGGCTTCGGTGGGGACATACGGTGCGTTGGCCACAATAACGTCAAAGCTGCCCTGCAGGCTGTCCGGGACCGGATCAAACAAGTCACCGCAATAGACTTTCCCGCCGAATGCTGCCACGTTCTGTGCCGCACAAGCCAACGCCACAGGATCCACGTCCGCAACATGGAGTTCACAGTCAGGAAGTGAACGGGCCAGCGCCGCACCAACGGCTCCGCTGCCGGTGCACAGGTCCAAGATTTTCAGCTGACGTTCCCCACAAGGGTGGCCAGCGAGCTCAGTGAGGGTTTGGCGAACAAGGAACTCACTGCGGCGTCGGGGCACAAACACCCCAGGGGCAACAACCATGCGCAAACCACAAAATTCTGCCCACCCCACAAGGTGCTCCAAGGGAATTCCAGCCACGCGCTGTGCGATCATCCCCTCCAGTTCGGCCCGTGTTCGGCAGGCACCCATCAAGATAGCGGCTTCGTCCTCGGCGTAGACGCACCCGCCCGCTCGAAGGGCCGCTACCAGATCGCGGCCAGCCCCTTCGGTGGCATCTAATGTGGCAGCACTGAGCGTGGCAACTCTGGGTTCCGCGCTGGATTTCTCGATGGGTTCCCTGACTGGTGGCCACGCACTGTGCTCCATACCAACCACATGGTAGTCCCCTCCATTGCAACCCAGCTAGGCTTTTGCCATGGCCCCGGCACAATCAACCCAAACACCATGGAGTCGCCCAACAGACTCCCTCAACACCGCCTTCTTGGCTGGGCTCCGTCCTGCACTGGCAGGCGTTGCTGTTCCGGAAAAGTCCGAAGGCATGGCAGCGTACATGAAGTCGAGCATGCCGTTTCTGGGCGTGCCATCCCCCACCGTGCGCAAGACGGTGCGGGCCCTGGCCAAAACGCACCCGTTCACGGACGTGGAACAACTCCATGGCACCGTCTCCGCACTGTGGCACAATGCCAGCTTCAGAGAAGAGCGGTACGCCGCCATCATGCTTACGGACTCCCGCCTTGGCAGGGGTGAGGTGGGGCTCCTGCCGTTCTACGCCGTCGTGATTGAAACCGGGCAGTGGTGGGACTTTGTGGACACCGTGGCACCGCGGCTGTGGGAACTATTGCAAAACCATCGCACAACCATGGATCCGCTGCTGCGTGAATGGAGCATGCACCCAAATTTTTGGTTCCGCAGGGCTGCCGTCATCTCCCAACTGCCGGCGAAGGTCGAAACGGACACGCAGCTACTCAACGACGTCATCACCGTGAATATGGCGGACCGGGAGTTTTTCATCCGGAAGGCAATTGGCTGGGCGCTGCGCCAATACGCCCGGACCGACCCGGACTGGGTGCGCAACTATGTGGCCGCCCATGAGGGGCAGCTCAGCCCGCTGTCCAGCCGCGAAGCACTCAAGCGACTCTGAACTGGCGTGCGCCAGCGGCCCGGCTCAGCGCTCAGTGACAGAGTCAGCGGCACGCCGAGGCATGAACAGCCCGCGCGTCTGCCTGTCCCAAAACATGACATAGAGCACGCCCAGCAGCCCCACCCCAATGGCCACCGAACGAATCAGTACCAGCGGGATCCATGGGAACACGCTGATCTGGTCCGACAAGGCAATCAGGATGAAAAACGCGCCCAAGTAGAACACCAGCCTCTCCTGCCAGCCTTCCGCAATGCCGGTGACGGTGAAAAAGCCCAACAGCCACAGCATGTACCAGGGCTGGATGGCCGGCGCCAGCAGCACGACTGCAGCAAACCCCCATGCCATGCGCCGCAGCACGGCTTGGCTGTATCGCTGTGTTTCATCCAAGGTTTCGCCGGTTGGTGTGCTCAGCTGCGGCGAAATCTTGAAGAAGGCCAACGCCATGACGATCAAGATGGAGATAACCACGCAGACGGTTTGGATGCCGCTGGTCACCGTCGAACCGGTCCCGCCAAAGAAGGACACCACACCGCCGGCAACGTTCGAAAACAAGCCTACAGGCGCATACAAATGCCACACCGTTCCGGATGTCCGCAACGCGGCCAACCAGCCGAAACCAAGCCCGTTGGTGGCACCCATGGCGCCCAAGAGCGCCGTCGCAATTCCCAGTGTGGCCGCCCAGAGGCCAAATTTACGGAGCCATCCAGCCTGCGAGCCCGCCCACAGCAGACCCACAAATGGCAGCGCTATCAACGTGATGGGCTTGATGGCAATGGAGGCAGTGACAAGCAGTATCCCGACCACCGGATGTTTGGCTGATGCATAGTAAATACCGGCCACAACAAGTCCGAGCATGAGTGAATCGTTGTGGACACTGGCCACAAAATTCATCAGTACCAAGGGGTTCAACACTGCCAACCACACTGCGCGATTCGGGTTGAAGCCATGACGGGCCGCAAGTTTTGGCACATAGATGAATAACAGAATCACACCGGCCAGGCTAGCCAGGCGGAACGGAATCAAAGCGATTTCCGGACTGTTGGCTGGCAGCATTACAGCGAGATGCTCAATCCAAAGCCACATCGGACCGTAGGGTGTGGGCGCTTCGGTCCACATGGTGTCCGGGCCCAGCAGGAAGTAGTTATTGAGCGCTGAGATGCCGTTGGTGTACGGGTCAAGGCCCTGCTGCATGAGCCTGCCCTGGCCAATGTAGGCGTAAGAGTCGCGGCTGAACACCGGCAAGGCGAACATCATGGGTATCACCCACAAAATCAGCGCCTTCTTCAACACCGCCGCCGAGTCAGGACCCCACCCGGCCAAGTGCTGGCGAAGCCGCAGCCAGGCGCGGAAAATCAGCACAGCCCCCACGCACAGCAGCACGGTTGCCACCACAACAGCCACAGGCGTGGTTCTAGCCAGGATGAACAGCGGGTTGCGGATCAATACGGAACTGCTGGCCAGCCAACCAATGCCAAAGGAACCCAACGTGAGCATGACTGATCCCGCAAAACCCTGCCAGACAGCTGAGTCTGCAGTTCCGGTACGGAAAGGAAGCTTAGCTAACACCTTGGTCTTCACCTCCGGCCGGACCACGCGCGTGTTGGTCAACAACTTGTCTCCTGTACTTTTCGATCCCTCCATGGGCGGGTCTGGCCCTTCCATGTCTGGACTCTCCGGTGTGTCTGCCGGGCAGCCCGGGAACCAGCGGGGTGCTGCGCTAACATATAAGCAGTCAGGACACCGTTCTTGGCATTCTACCCACACTGGCCGGGCAGTTTCTGAGAAAAGTCGCTGCGGGACTCTCGGCATCCGCCCCGCGTGCGTGTTGCCTTGGCCGCCCCCATCTCAAGAAGGACCCGACCATCTCCACGGATACGTTTTTTGACAGCCTTGCCCGCTTCCGGAACGCGCTGCTTCCCGTACGTGTCCAGAAATGGCTGAAATCGCCCCAGGGACTTTGGGTGGTTTTTGCCGCGCTCCACGGCACAGCGCTTGTCATCGCGGGCATGCAATCGCTACGCGGTGAAGCATACAGCGACACAGGAATCTACCGCGTCTGGGCCTCTGTTGGCTTCGACGAGACGCGCGTTCTCGGTCCAAGCCCGTGGGTCTATCCCATCCTTGCCCTTATCCCCATGGCGGTTTCCTACGTGTTGGGCAGTGGCCCGTTCCTGTTCATCTGGGTTTTGATGATTTCCGTGCTGAACGCCCTGGCTGTGGGCAAGCTCACCAGCTGGGGCAAGAAACGGCAGGCCATTCCGGCCGCGCTGTGGTGGCTTGCTTTTTCCACCGTGATGGCGTGGCTCGGCTTTGCCCGTGTTGATGGTCTCACCGCGCCGGTGGTGCTCATCGCACTGTCCCTGGGCGTCGCCAGTCCTTTCCTAACCTCCTTCATTCTCAGCGTGGCGACATGGACAAAAGTCTGGCCAGCCGCCGTCGTGCTTGCGCTTTTCACCGTGGTCAAGCAGCGGGTGCAGGTGGTGTTGGCGGGCGTGCTGGTCACCGCGTTCGTCGTGGTGCTGGCCTTGAGCATGAACGCATTGCCGAAATTGTTGAACTTCCTGCTGGAACAAGGCGACCGCGGAATGCAGCTTGAAGCCACGTTCACAGCCCCGTGGTTGTGGATGAGTGTGCTGGGCTTGGGTGGGGCGCACATGTACATGAACGAGGAGATCAACTCCATGCAGGTCGATGGGCCTGGTTCCGAGGTCATGGTAGTGCTGATGCAGCCGCTGCTCATTGTTGCCGCACTGCTCGTGGCCGTCCTCATTTTTTGGGCCCTGCACACGGGTAAGCGCAACGGTGGCGCAGACCGCACGGCCTTGCTCCTCTTCGGCTCACTGGCCCTGATCACCGCTTTTGTGGTGTTCAACAAGGTGGGGTCCCCGCAGTTCATGGTGTGGCTGGCTCCACCGGTCGCTGTCGGTCTGGCACATCAGTGGAAGGCGTGGCGTGTTCCAGCCACCATGCTCATAGCTGTGGCCGTGTTGACCTACCTTATATACCCGTTGTTCTACACCGCGCTCTCCCACGACAATCCAGTCATGGCAGCTGTGCTGACAGGGCGCAATCTGCTGCTGGTGGTCTTGTTCGTGTGGAGCGTGCGTCAACTGTTTTTGCTGGGCCGCAACCCCGCTCTCATCCCCAAGCACGACGCCGGAGCCCCCTTAGCGGCTGATGCAGCTCCCGCTGTGGAACAGCCAACCGGTATGCCCGGACTTGCAACAACGGCAACAACGGCAACGACCAAGGAGTCCTAAGCTTCCTTACCCGGCCCTTACCCGGTTGCCCGACCGCGGTAGGGAACGCGCGGCTCCACTATCAATGCAAGCCGTTGGCTCCTACGCTGGGGACATCAGCCGGTCAGTCCACGTGGCTGCACCCTCTAGGAAGCAGGTGATCAGGATGCCACCCAACACCCTCGAACCCCAGGAATCCATCCAACGTTCTGGATATGTTGCTGATTTTCTTGGAACCTGTGTTCTGCCACCTAGTCTGGAACCAGACATCCAAAGTGATGCGGTTTTATGGGAGGGCAAGGAGTTCATCCCCTACACACATTTTTCGTTGTCGATGAGTAAATCGAGGCATTTTGCCCGCTGGGTTGCCTGGAACATTGACGGGGATGGCATGAAACTCATCAGTCGTGCCGGGCTTTCCTTCAGCAAGGATCCCCGGTTGCCGGCTGAGTTTCAGGTGGGCAATGAGCTGTATAGCGGCAACCGGCTGGACCGCGGGCATCTGGCACGCCGTGCGGACCTGTTGTGGGGCGAACTGTCTGAGGCGCAACAGGCCAATCGGGACTCTTTCTTCTACAGCAACATCACCCCGCAGATGGACGAGTTCAACCAGAGCAGCCAAAACGGTATTTGGGGACGCTTGGAAGACGCCCTCTACGAGGATGTAGACGTTGAAAACTTGAGGGTCAACGTCTTTGCCGGCCCTGTCTTTCGCACTGATGACCGCATTTACCGCGGCGTGGCGCTGCCATCGGAGTACTGGAAAATGTTGGTTTTTCAGGATCAAGGCGTTTTGAAGGCCCGCATGTTCCTGCTGACCCAGGATCTGGACCAGCTGCGGGCCATTCTGGCATTGGATGAGTTCAGGGTCTACCAAATCACGCTGAGTGAACTCCAAGAGCGCACACAGCTCCGTTTTCCATCGGTGCTGAACCTTGCCTGCGCCATGCCCGCCATGCGTGTTCTCGGCGAAAGGGAACCTCTGGAATCGGCGGCAGACATCACGTGGTGACCGAGCCGGGCTGAATCTAAAGCATGCGACGTTCGCGGTACATTGGACAGGTGGCTATTACTAATGAACGCATTGTGTGGATTGACTGTGAGATGACCGGCCTGGATGCCGTCAATGACGCCCTGATCGAGGTCGCGGCGCTCGTCACGGATTCAGAGTTGAATATTTTGGGTGAGGGGGTCGACGTCGTCATCAAGCCCAGCGACGAGTCGCTGGCCCAGATGGGTGACTTTGTTCGCGACATGCACACCTCCTCGAAGCTGCTGGATGAACTGGCCGGCGGAACCACCATGGAAGACGCCCAGGCCCAGGTGCTCGACTACATCAAAAAGTACGTGCCCGTTGCTGGCAAGGCCCCGCTGGCTGGCAACTCGATCGGCACCGACAAGGTGTTCCTGAGCCGCGACATGCCAGAGTTGGTGGAGCACCTCCACTACCGGGTCATCGATGTTTCCACCATCAAGGAGCTCTCCCGCCGCTGGTTTGCCCGCGCCTACTTCCAGTCGCCGGCCAAGACTGGCGGCCACAGGGCGCTGGGCGATATCAAGGACAGCATCAACGAGCTCAAGTACTACCGAGAAGCCGTTTTTGTGCCGCCGCCAGGCCCCAGTTCCGCCACTGCCAAGAAGATTGCAGCCAAGTTCTAGCAGCGCATTCCTTGATCTATCAAGGAATTTCCACTGCTCATAAGCGATCTAGCTCACATTTTTGCCAGAAGATCTGATTTTGGTCTTGACACCATTTTTGATCAGGTAGACTAGTCGTCGTTGCCACAAGCGCAGCGGACATCTGCAAAGATGAAAGCTGTTTTGCGGCGGACATGGTGGGATTAGCTCAGTTGGCAGAGCGCCTGGTTGTGGTCCAGGAGGTCGCGGGTTCAACCCCCGTATCTCACCCCTTGTGTGGTTCCCGTGGAATCACGAAACACCCCGGTCATTTGATCGGGGTGTTTTTCATTGTCAGCATGTGCAAAACGTAAAAAGTATTCCAGCCTGAAAAGGAAGCCGTCATGACGATCCGCCCCGTGACCATTTTGGGTGAGCCTGTGCTTCACCGCCGCGCTGATGAGGTCAAGGCCTTCGATGAGGACCTGAAGTCGTTGGTCGCTGACATGTTCGACACCATGGACGCCGCCAATGGTGTGGGTCTGGCCGCTCCGCAGATTGGCGTGGGTCTGCGCATTTTCACTTACAAGATGGAGAACGACGACGGCGTCCCTCCCCGCGGCGTTCTGGTCAACCCCACGCTGACGGTGGGTAAGATCTCCGGCAACGCCCCGGACCCCGACGACGAGGTTGAAGGCTGCCTCTCGGTTCCCGGAATCGACTTTCCGCTGAAGCGGGCCGATTGGGTCCGTGTGCGCGGCTTTGACGTGGACGGCAACCCACTGGATTTTGAGGCAAGCGGCTGGTTTGCCCGCTGCATGCAGCACGAAAACGACCACCTCGACGGCAAGCTCTATGTTGACCGCCTCAATGCCCGCTACGCAAAGAAGGCCAAGCGGGCAGCAAAGAGCAACGGCTGGGGAGTTTCAGGTTTGACGTGGATGCCCGGGGTCGACCCCGATCCGTTCGGCCACTGACCCGCATTCTCGTTTCCCCCTTGCGTGAGCTACCTCGCATGAGTCTTTTCTCACGCGTTGCTGTGGGGTGAATAGTGCCTTGAGGCGGCCCGGCCGGGCGTATCTTGGCCACTGGGGAAATTCACCCACCAGTCTTTCAACACCGGCCGCGCCCTCCCTGTTGCGGCCGCAAAGGGGCAGCATGGCCAGCAAGACAACGCTGAAATCAACCACCACTCACCCTTCGAGAAATCCTGGAATTCCCCGCAAAGTGGTGGGGCTGGCCGTGGCTGGGGCGGTGGGTGGGTTCCTCTTCGGTTTTGACGCCTCGGTGGTCAACGGAGCCGTCGACGCAATCCAAGGCCAGTTCAAACTTGGCGATGCACTCACGGGCTTCACCGTCGCCGTCGCACTTTTGGGCTGCGCCCTCGGCGCCTGGATCGCAGGCAAGCTCGCGGAGGCCAAGGGTCACATCCCCGTCATGAAGCTGGGCGGCATCCTGTTCCTGGTCAGCGCCCTCGGCACCGGGTTCGCCTTCAGCGTGGCAGACCTCATCGTGTGGCGGTTTGTCGGTGGTATTGGCATCGGCCTTGCCTCCGTCATAGCACCGGCGTACATCTCCGAAATTTCACCGCGCAGGCACCGCGGCCGACTGGCCTCCCTGCAGCAGTTGGCCATCACCATCGGCATCTTTGCAGCGCTGCTCTCCGACGCGCTGTTCGCCAACGCCGCCTCGGGGGCTGCGCAGGAACTCTGGTTTGGCTTGGCTGCCTGGCGGTGGATGTTCCTGATCGGCGTGGTACCGGCCATCGTGTACTACGCCGTTGCCCTGGCACTCCCCGAGTCCCCGCGCTTCCTGGTTCAGCAAGGCAAGGAAGAGCAGGCGGCGGAACTTTTCAAAACCATCGCCCCAGGTGAAGACCAGGAGCGCATCATCCGGGAGATCAAGGCCGCTGCCAAGGAGGATTCCTTTTCCGCCAGGAAGGGATCGTTGCGCGGTAGCCGCTTTGGCTTCATGCCCGTGGTCTGGATCGGCATCATCCTGTCCATGCTGCAGCAGTTTGTGGGCATCAACGTCATTTTCTTCTACTCCTCCACGCTGTGGCAGGCAGTTGGATTCCAGGAGAAGGACTCACTGGCCATCTCCGTCGTGACGGCGCTGGTGAACGTCCTTGTCACTCTCGTCGCCATTGCCCTGGTGGACAGGATCGGGCGCCGGCCCATCCTCTTGACCGGATCCATCGGCATGGCACTTTCGCTGGGAACCATGGCCTTGGCGTTCTCCTCGGCCACGGGAACAGGTGCCGACATCAGCCTGCCCGGGGCCTGGGCTCCCACTGCGCTGGTCGCCGCCAACATTTTCGTCATCTGCTTCGGGGCCTCGTGGGGACCCCTTGTCTGGGTTTTGCTCGGAGAGATCTTCCCTGCCCGCATCCGCGCCCGGGCCCTGGGCCTGGCCGCCGCCGCGCAGTGGATTGCCAACTTCCTTGTCACCCTCAGCTTCCCGGTCATGGCGTCGGTTTCACTGCCACTGACCTATGGGATGTACGCCGTGATCGCTACGGCGTCATTCTTCTTCGTGATGTTCAAGATCCCGGAAACCAATGGCATGTCCCTGGAACAAGCCGAGACGCTGTTCGTCAAGAAGCCCAAGGCCCGCAAGCCCTGATCGTGGCCGCTGGACCTGCGTGCCGTTGTCCCGCAATGACGCGCAGGTCCTAACACTGCGCACCACTGTGTTCCAACGCTGCGCAGGTTCTGGCACGCAGCTTCGCTAAACTGGCCCAATGACCCCACGCACCACTTTGAGCCCCGAAATAACCCTTGAATACTTGGGCATTGACCCGCAGGATCACGCGGACTGCCTTGCCTTGCTGGAGGGTTCGCCCTCCCCGGCGGTGGTAAAGGTACTGGGACATTTGTCTTCAAGGCTGGGCAGCGCTGATACATCCCTGCCGCAGCTGGAGACAACTGGGCTCCCCGTGGGCGAGCTGCACTGGATTAGTGCCATGCTGCGCTTTGCACCCGAGGTCATTGCCTGGCACGCGGAACGGTATATACCGGAGGCGGTCACCCGGGCAACCCTGGCCGATGTTGGCCGGAACATGGCCATCAACCGCCGTGTCCATCTCCGTTTCGGCATGGACACGTACAAGTGGCTGAACCACTTGTTTGCGGGCCGTATTTACCAGCTCGGCCGCCTGCAATACCTGATCCACCAGCCAACGGCGGCCATCCCGGGTGTGGCTTCCGGTGAGTGGATTGTGGGCGTCCACATTCCTGAAGGTGGCGGGCTTGCCCCCGCAGCCGTCAGCGAGAGTCTTGCCCTTGCTGCGCCGTTCTTTGCCGAACATTTCCCAGAGCACCCTGTTGCCACAGCCAATTGCGAGTCCTGGCTGCTGGATCCCTATCTGGCCGAACACCTGGAGCCCTCCTCCAACATTGCCACGTTCGCAGCCCGTTTTACCCCGTACGGTGAACCCCGCACCGAACCTTCCGACGCCATCTACTTCACGTTCCGCACCCGCAACATGGACCACCTTGAGGCACTGCCACGCACGACGGCGCTGCAACGGGTTGTCCTGGAACGCATCGATGCCGGAGGTGCTTGGCAGCTGGGCCACGGGTATCTGTCGCTGCGGTAAACTTGATGGTTGGTGTCCTGCTCCTACCTGTTCGTCCTTTTCACCGCTAGAAAGTAGTCTTGTGTCCTCTCCGGCCCAGTCCCCCGCCCGCGCCACCGAAATCACCGGTCAAGCGCAACGGCGCAGAACCTTTGCCGTTATTTCGCACCCCGATGCGGGCAAGTCCACGCTGACTGAAGCGTTGGCGCTGCATGCAAAGGTGATTGGCACAGCCGGGGCCACCAACGGAAAGTCAAACCGCAGGGACACCATTTCCGACTGGCAGCAGATGGAAAAGGACCGCGGAATCTCCATCAGCTCCGCGGCATTGCAGTTCTCGTACCGCGACACTGTCATCAACCTGCTGGACACCCCCGGGCACGCCGACTTCTCCGAAGATACGTACCGCGTGCTGGCAGCAGTTGACTGCGCCGTCATGCTTGTGGATGCGGGCAAGGGCCTGGAAACACAGACCATGAAACTCTTTGAGGTGTGCCGCCAACGCAACCTCCCCATCATCACCGTGATCAACAAGTGGGACCGCCCGGGCCTGGATCCGCTGGAGCTGATGGATGAAATCACTGAGCGCACCGGGCTGACGCCCATGCCGCTGACGTGGGCGATCGGCATCGCCGGGGACTTCCGCGGCGTTTGGGACATCCGCCGCAACGAGTTTGCCAAGTTTGCCCGCAACAGCTCCGGCGCGCAGATCGCCTTGACCGAGTACATGACTCCCGAGGCGGCAGCGAAGTCCGAGGGCGATGCCTGGACTGATTCCACCGATGAAGCCAGTTTGCTCGTTGACGCCGATGCCCCCTTGGACATGGATGCATTTTACGCCGGCAAGGCCACTCCCCTGCTGTTCTCCTCTGCGGCACTGAACTTCGGTGTGAAGCAGATTTTGGACACGCTGGTTGATTTTGCCCCACCGGCCTCGCCCCGCAATGATGTCACCGGCACCCCACGCGCTGTGGATGCGCCGTTCTCCGGTTTTGTCTTCAAGGTCCAGGCCGGCATGAACCAGGCCCACCGCGACCACGTGGCGTTCATCCGCGTCTGCTCAGGCATGTTTGAGCGCGGCATGGTGGTCACCCAGACCCGCACGGGGAAGTCCTTCGCCACCAAGTACGCGCAGCAGGTCTTTGGGCGGGAGCGCGAAGTCATTGACACGGCTTTCCCGGGCGACGTCGTCGGTCTGGTAAATGCCTCCAGCCTCCGCGTGGGAGACACCCTGTTCGTGGAAGAGTCCGTGGAATACCCCGCCATCCCGCTCTTCGCCCCGGAACACTTCCAGGTGGCCCGCTCCAAGGACCCGAGCAAGTACAAGCAGTTCCGCCGCGGCATCGAACAGCTCGAGCACGAGGGCGTCATCCAGGTGCTGCGCTCGGATCTGCGCGGGGACCAGGCCCCGGTGCTCGCCGCCGTCGGCCCCATGCAGTTCGAAGTGGTCGAGGACCGCATGCACCACGATTTCAATGCCCCCATGCGTTTGGAACGTCTGCCGTACTCCCTCGCCAGATTGACGACGTCGGAGGCAACCGCCACGCTGAGCGCCGTCCATGGTGCTGAGGTGCTTGAGCGCAGCGACGGCGAGTTCCTGGCATTGTTCAACGACATTTGGGCCATGCGCAGGGTTCAAAAGAACCACCCGGAACTGCCACTGGAAGAGATCGGCACCCAGCGCGACTAGGTTTTCAGCCGCTGGCGTGTCCCGGCCTGGACCGTTTCAGGTTGCTTAGCTCCGGTAGCCGGAAGCGAGCGCGGCCTGCTGTGGACACCGGCCCAGCACGTTCTTCATGGCCGTCTTCTCTGCCGGGGTCACCCACAAGCGGTAGGCGGCCTTGACGGAGATTTGCCGGGCCACATAATGGCAGCGGAACTTCTTTGACGACGGCAGCCAGCTTGCGGCGTCAGAAGCACTCTTTTCCTGGTTGGCCGGCCCGTCCACGGCCAGCAGGTTCAGCGGATCGTTGGCCAGGCTTTGACGTTGCACCGGCGTCAGCCCGGCCGCCCCTGTTTGCCAGGCATTGCCGAGAGCCACTACATGGTCAATTTGGATGGCGCCACTGGTTTCCTTGCCACGTTTGAACTCGAGGTGCTCACCTGTGTACGGTTCTGCCAAGTTCCCTGACGCCACCAGGCACAAGGAGCCCGTGGTGAAGATTGGAGCGGCCAAGTCACGGCGCAGGATGTCGTTGCGGGTGTCGCACCCGTTGGCGTCGGCGTCCAACCAGGCCTCACCGAAATCGCTGCGTTGATAGTTGTTGCGAGGTGCCTTGCCCTTGACATCCAAGGTATCCAGGAGTGCCAGCGCTGTTCCTGACTCTACGGCGACAACTGGGTGTCCCAGCCCGGGCGATGACGTGCTGAACACCGGCGGCGGACCTGCCTCCGGCTCAAACGGCCATTTTCCGGAACTGTGCAGCCATCCGACCAGCAGCACAAGCACCACTACGAGTAACACAGCCGCAGTCCGCAGCAGGGCCCGCCCCGATCTGGGTGACCTCCCATTCACTCCACCGGTGAAGTGTTGCGCGGGGTACTTCCCCGGCCGATGGACCTCCTGCGCATGCCGTGCCATGGGAAATCCTCAACCCCGATCCCGCAACCAGGAGCATCGTTGTGCGTGTATCTTCAGGTACTCAAGTCTAGGAGTTGTCCCGGAATCCGGATTTCACTTATCCACAGGTCCGAAGGGCCTCCGGCATTCAGATGACAGCTCCTGCGGGTGTCGCCAGGCACTCTTCGCTCATATCGCAGCTGATGCGGGTGACCGAGCCGGTCACCCGCATCAGCTGCAGTTTGAATTGATTTCCAGGGCCCTGACAGCGAGCTGGGTTTGCCAAGGCCGGCAGCCCAGTTTTTGTCTATGCTTGTAGAGAATCTCCGCCCGCAAGCTGCACACATAGAACCACCGCAGACCTGTTGGCCAGACATCCAGTTAGGAGCCGTCGAATGCCAAAAATTGTTGACCACGACCAACGTCGCCTTGAGCTGGTCGATGCCACGTGGCGCATCATTGCCCAACACGGGATTGAGGGCGCCACCATGCGCGAAATCGCCACCGAAGCTGGCTTCGCCAACGGTGCCCTGAAACCCTATTTCCCCACCAAGGACCACCTGATCACATTCGCCTTTGGACACGTCTTCAGCCGAACGAACCAGCGGATCGCGAGCGCCGTAGCCAACAAGGTCGGGCTGGAGGCGATGCGCGCTTTCTGCCAGGAAGTGCTTCCGCTAGATCAGGACCGCATCAATGAAGCACGAATCGTCATTCCCTTTTGGCAAAAAACTCTCACGGATCCCGCCAAAGCCGCATTGCATGACACCTCGATGAATCAGTGGCGATCGGCACTGGAGGGACACTTGCGCCAAGCGCGCGACCGTGGCGAAGTCACAGCCGGAGTGCACGACGAGGACATTGTGAATCAACTCATGAGTATGCTTCTGGGCGCTCAAATTATCGCCGCCACCTCTGCCGGAAAACACCTGGCGGCTCAATTAAGCACTCAGCTGGACTCCTATCTCCTGCTCCTCAATCCCGTTGCACTGACCGTCCGCTGATGAATCAAATTTTTATTCGCCCATCGTTGAAAATAAGTGACAGGGACCACGTAAGCAACTACAGTGATTGAGAAGTAGTGCCCACCCCAAGTTTTGCCCGGGCGTCACTCCGCTTCCGGGTGACCACCGCTGTGGTCGGCACAATCCCGCCGCACAGGCCAACGCACCACTAGGGATATCAAATGACTGCCATGATCAAAACGGCACCTGCCACCCCGAAGGTAGATGCCGTCCACAGTGCAACCGCGCATTCGTTCTCCGCTTGGAACGATCTCATCTGCGCGTCCTTCGTGCCACTGCATGTCCGTACCAGTAACCAGGAACATTTTCATGGTCGGCTACGCTCCCGACTTCTGGACGAACTCTCCATCATCGAGGTCACGGCTTCCGGGCACAGCGTGCACCGCACCCCCTCGCTCATCAGCCGTGCTGACCGGCTTTACTTCAAACTCAACCTGCAATTAGCCGGCACCGGACTGCTGATCCAAGACAACCGCGAAGCAGTCCTGCACCCGGGCGACCTTGCCGTGTATGACACCCACCGCCCCTACACCCTTGCCTTCGAATCAGACTTCCGCACCCTGGTATTGATGTTCCCCCACGATGCCCTTGACCTGCCTGCGGGCTCCGTGGGCCAGCTGACGGCGACGCGGCTGGCAGCCGACCAAGGGCTGGGACGGATGATCAGCCCCTTTATGACCCGCCTTTCAGAAAATCTCGACGTTCTCTCCGGGGCCAGCGGGCACCGGCTGGCCCACAACACGGTGGACCTGTTGAGCACCATGTTTGCTGCGGAGCTGGAGGATCGGGCACCCGCTGGCCCAGAACGCCCGCACGAGGAACTTTTGGGACGCATCCGAGGCTTCATCGAATCCAACCTCGCCGACCCGGATTTGTCTCCGGCAAGCGTTGCAGCGGCGCACTTCATCTCTACCCGTCACCTGCACAATATCTTCCAGGAAGCCGGAACCACGGTGGCACACTGGATCCGCACACGGCGGCTGGAGAATTGCCGGCGCGAGCTGCGCGAACCACTGATGGCACACCGCTCCGTCAGCAGCATTGCCGGCCGCTGGGGCTTCGTGGACGCCGCACATTTTAGCCGTATTTTTCGATCTGCCTTTGGCGAGCCGCCCAGTAGCTATCGGCGGTCGGCAGCCCACACCTGAGCCCAACACGGCGGGGCCGGAAAGGACGCACATGTTCGCTAGGGGTCAACAGCCCTTCACGCAATGACAAGACGAGGCGACAGCCTTCGCTGAGACTGGAAGCAGCGAGGCATTACATTATCGCCCCTCACGCACCGCACCTACCAACTCGAAGTGGAGTTTTCATGGAAACGTACGCTGACCTCCTAACAACGATTGCGCCGACCACAGGCGAAACCCGGACCATCTTCGACCCCGCCACAGGGGAAGCTGTCGGCGAGGCGCCGGTGCACGTCGTTGCGGACTTGGAGCGCGCCATCACTGCAGCCACGGCCGCACAGCCGGCGTGGGCGGCTCTGGGACATGAAGGCCGGAGCGCCGCCCTTCTGAGGGCGGCCGACGCCGTCGAGCGCTCTGCCGAGGAACTGGCCCAACTACTCTCCCGCGAGCAGGGCAAGCCGCTCAACGGACCCAACGCACGGTTCGAGGTCGGCGCCTGCGCTGCGTGGCTGCGGACTGCCGCCGTCACGGAGTTGACCGATGAAACCGTAGTGGACGACGGTGCTACGCACGCCACATTGCATTACCGGCCCATCGGCGTCGTCGGTGCGATTGGTCCGTGGAACTGGCCCATGATGATCTCGATCTGGCAGCTCGCCCCGGCCCTGCGCATGGGAAATGCAGTGGTTCTCAAGCCTTCCGAGTACACGCCCCTGAGCGTCCAGGCCCTCGTTCACGTGCTGAACTCGGAGCTTCCCGAAGGCGTTCTCTCCGTGGTCTGCGGTGGCCGGGAGGTCGGTGCCCGCCTGGCCGAGCACCCCGAGATCGGAAAAATCATGTTCACCGGATCCACGGCAACGGGCAAGACGATCATCAAGTCCTCCGCTGGCACCGTCAAGCGGCTTACCCTTGAGCTCGGTGGCAACGACGCGGGTATCGTGCTTCCCGACGCCGACCCCAAGGCCATCGCCGAGGACCTGTTCTGGGGCGCGTTCATCAACACTGGCCAGACGTGCGCGGCACTGAAACGCCTCTATGTGCATGAGGACATCTATGACGAGGTTTGCAACGAACTTGCCGCCGTCGCCGCCGCCATGCCCATGGGTCATGGCTTGGATGAGGCCAATGTGCTGGGTCCGCTGCAGAACAAGGCACAGTACGACATTGTGTCCCGGCTGGTGGAAGCAGCCAAGGAGTCCGGTGCGCGGGTGCTGATGGGCGCAAATCCCGACACGGAGCAGCCCGGCTACTTCTACCCGACCACGCTCGTGGTGGACATCGACAACGACAACCCGCTCGTGGCGCAGGAGCAGTTCGGCCCAGCCCTGCCCATCATCCGCTACAGCACAGTCGACGAGGCGGTGGCCATGGCCAACGGGCTCGACGTCGGATTGGGCGCCTCCGTCTGGTCCTCCGACCTGGATGCCGCCCGAAGCGTAGCAGCACGCATCCAAGCCGGGACCGTGTGGATCAACAAGCATGGCGCCGTCGACCCCCGCGTTCCGTTCGGCGGAGCCAAGCAGTCCGGATACGGGCTCGAATTCGGCGTCGAGGGCCTCAAGGCCTGCGGCGTCCCCCAGGTGATCAACGGCTAGCAGGCCCAGCCATGACTAGGGAGCCGTTGCCGCACGCCGAGCAACGGCTCCCTTGTCATGTGATGGCAGGCCCGGCGCGAAGCCACAGGGGAACTCCTGCGCTGGTAGTCAATGCCGGTGCAGCGAATAACAAGCCCGAAGCTGTGATCGTTGACACACTCAAGGCATAGCTTATTCTCCCACTGGAGGTTTTAATGTCGCACGAACAGACTCTTCAAGCCGCAGACACCACGGCACACAACGAGCCCGGCAAGGGGCTCAGCAAGCGCACGCTGGGCGTGCCGGCCCTGGTCTTCATGATCATTGCCGCATCGGCACCCCTGACCGTGGTCGCAGGCGGGGTGCCGAGCAACTTCGCCGTCACCGCCAACCTAGGTGTCCCGCTGTCCTTCATCGCGCTGGGCGTGTGCGTGGCACTGTTCACCGTTGGATATGCAGCCATGAGCTCTCACATTCGCAATGCAGGGGCGTTCTACGCGTACATCGCCCAGGGCATAAGCCGAGCCACCGGAGTCGGCGCATCGTGGATCGCACTGGTCTCCTACAACGCCATGCAGATCGGCATCTACGGACTTTTCGGTTTCGCACTGGCGTCGTTCATCAACGACAAACTCAGCACCAACATCCCCTGGTGGGTTGCCGCCCTCGTTGGCTTCGTGATCGTCGGTTGGCTCGGCGTGAACAAGGTCGATCTCTCGGCCAAGGTAATTGGTGTGCTCGTGGCCGGCGAATTCGTGGCCGTCATCGTCTTCGACGTCATCTCCTTCGCCGTCCAGCCGGAAGGCGTCAGCAACGTGGGCCTGGTACCGACGGATCTGTTCACTGCCAGCGTGGGGGCAGCATTGGCGTTCAGCATGGCGGCATTCATGGGCTTCGAGTCGGCCGCGATCTACAGCGAAGAGGCCAAGGACCCGAAGCGCTCAATCGCACGGGCAACCTACATCGCCGTCGGCATCATCGCGGTGTTCTACGCGTTCTCCTCCTGGGCCATGATGATCGGCACCGGGCCAAGCAACATTATCGCCGAGGCCCAGCTGCACGGCCCGGATCTGGCATTCAACTTCCTCACAGCCCACGGTGCGGTCATTTTCTCCGACATCGCCCAGGTGCTCTTCGTGACCAGCCTGCTGGCCGCCCTCATCGCATTCCACAATGCCGTGGCGCGCTACGTATTCTCGCTTGGACGTGAAGGCGTGCTGCCGCGGTCCCTGGCCCGCGTCAACCGTCGCCATGCTCCGGTAGCCGGTTCCCTCGCCCAGTCCGCACTGGCCCTCGTCATGCTCATCATTTTCGCGATCGCCGGAGCTGGATCAGAGCTCGGCCCGCTATACCCGGTCTTGACGTTCTTCACGTGGCTGACTAACACCGGCGCCTTCGGCCTGGTGCTGCTGCTCGTGATGATCTCAATGGCAGTCATCGGCTACTTCCGCAAACATGCGGCCGGATATTCCCTCTGGACCCGGGTCATTGCCCCCTCCTTGGCCACACTGACCCTCGGTACGGTGTTCGTACTGATCGTACTGAACTTCAATGTGCTGATCGGCTCGGACGGCTTCTCCCCGCTGTCATGGATACTGCCAGCACTGGTGATCCTGCCGGGTCTTGCCGGACTCCTCTGGGGCCTGCGACTCAAGAAGCACCACCCGGAGATCTACCGTGGCATCGGCTTTGGCGGTGGGTCGGACACTTCCAACTGACACCAGATCACCGGCCCGCCGGGCCCAATGGGCAAGACCGCATCGCCACACCCCTCGTCAATTCAAAACCACCCCATGAAAGTAGGACCCCATGTCTGCCAAGGTACTGATCGTCGGAGCCGGCTTCGCCGGCTTGGTCGCCGCACGTGAGCTGCAAGCTGCCGGAGTGGAGGTGGAAATCTTCGAAGCACGCGACCGCATTGGAGGCCGCGCATGGACTCAGGAGCGCATGGGCTACACACTGGAAATTGGCGCTACCTGGGTGCATTGGATGCAGCCGTTCATCTGGACCGAGATTGTTCGATACGGCCAGGAGATTTACCCAAGCCCTGAATACGAGCGCGCCTACTGGCTCACCGGAGGGGAGGTCCAGGAAGGCACCGAAGCAGATATGGAGGAAATATTACACCGTCCCCAGGCGAAAATCTTTGAGAATTCGCGGGAGTTCTTCCCCTACCCGCATGAGCCCCTGTACGTCCTGGGGGAAGACTACAAGGGCCCTTCGGAGGTGGTCGAACGATTCCGCGAGGCCGACAAGGGCAGCGTGCTTGATATCTTGCGCGATGGAGACTTCAGCCAGGAAGAGATCGACTTGGCCGACGCATACTGGTCAGCTGGCTACAACGGCCACACCGCCTCCGCTTCCCCGCTCATGGCCAAGCACTGGGCTGCCTTGAGCGATCACCGCCTTTCCCTTCTCGACGAGCAGACGCTGAAGTTCAAGCTCAAGGGGGGAATGACCGGAATCTACACGGCTATTGCCGCAGACCTGACTTGCCCCATCCACCTGAACACAGCCGTGGAGGAGATCGAGCACAGTGGCGACGGCGTCAGACTAACAACTGCCGACGGAGTTGTTCACGAAGGTGATGCGGCAATCGTCACGGCTCCCTGGGGCGCATTGAAACACTTGCACTTTTTTCCCGGGCTTTCAGCTGATCAGCAGCGGCTTGTCACTCAAGGTTCGAACTCCACCGGCTTCAAAATCTGGATAAAGGTCAAGGGCCACCACAACATTATTGCAACCGCCCCCACGGGCAACCCGCTGGCAATGATGAAAAGTGAGTACTTCTTGGACGACGACACGACAATCCTGGTTGGGTTCGGACCGGACCACTCTCAGATCGACTTGCACGATGCCACACAGGTGCAGGACCTGGTCCAACGGTGGCGACCGGACCTTGAAGTTCTCGAAACCACGGGGCATGACTGGGTGGCCGACAAGTGGAGTGGACAAACGTGGTCCACCATTGCCTCGGAACAGTTCACCGACGGATGGCATCATTTCAGCTCTACCGGAACTCGGCTTCATTTCGCTGGCGCCGATTGGGCGAAAGGCTGGAACGGCGTCGTGGTCGACGGTGCCATCGAAACCGGGATTACCTCCGCCCGAACAGTGCTGCGAGACCTTAGGGTTCTATCCGCTCCTCGAGCCTGATCAGTTCATATCGCAGCTGATGCGGGTGACAGAGTCGAACACCGGCATCAGCTGCAGTATCAATTGGCGCTCGAAGCCCAGACAGCTATTTTGGGTGTAAAACAGGCCGCTCCTGCGCGAATTAGCGCGGGAGGCGGCCTGTGATGTTGGATAGGGCAGCCTGTACGCCGGGTTTTGTCATCCGCCGCAGTTGCCCGCGGCGGAGAGGCAACCATCCATCTACGAACGCCGTTGCCGACGCCCTCTAGCAGCCTACCCAGGCACTCGGGCGAACAGCCCTCAATCATGCCCTGTCTGGCCTTGCTCCGGGTGGGGTTTACCTAGCTCCCCCAGTCACCTGGGGAACTGGTGGTCTCTTACACCACCGTTTCACCCTTACCTGCGCGGCCCTGCGGCCTGCCGGCGGTCTATTCTCTGTGGCACTTTCCTGCGGGTCACCCCGAGTGGGCGTTACCCACCACCCTGTTCTGTGGAGCCCGGACGTTCCTCGAGCCGCTTGCGCGACGCGCGGTTGCCCAGCTGCCCTATCCAGCAACTAAGTGTACAGGCGGCAGGCGCAAAAAGGTGCCTTCCCGGCGTCGGGCATGAATGCTCGACGCCGGGAAGGCACCTTGGTGCTGGCGGCTTATGCCAGTGCGGGGCTGGGTTCTTCGACGCGCACCGGCAGGGCCGGGAACTCTGGCGGGTGAACGCCCGCCATTTCCTCCATGACCCGGACCACCTGGCAGCTGTAGCCGAACTCGTTGTCGTACCAGACGTAGAGCACGAGGTTCTTGTCGGTGCTGATGGTGGCAAGGCCGTCGACGATCCCTGCACGGCGCGAGCCGACAAAGTCGGTGGACACCACTTCGGGGGAATCGATGAAGTCGATCTGCTTGCGCAGTTCGGAGTTCAAGGACATGTCCCGAAGGTACGTGTTGACTTCGTCCTTCGTGGTGCCCTTCTCCAGTGTCAGGTTCAGGATCGCCATGGACACGTTGGGCGTGGGTACGCGAATGGAGTTACCGGTCAGCTTGCCTTCAAGCTCCGGCAGCGCCTTGGCCACGGCCTTGGCTGCACCCGTCTCGGTGAGCACCATGTTCAGTGCCGCCGAGCGGCCGCGGCGGTCGCCCTTGTGGAAGTTGTCCGTCAGGTTCTGATCGTTTGTGAACGAGTGAACCGTCTCGACGTGGCCGTGCACGATCCCGTATTTGTCGTTCAGGACCTTCAGCACCGGCGTGATGGCGTTCGTGGTGCAAGAGGCGGCAGTGATGATCTTGTCCGTGTCCTCGATGGTTCCATGGTTGATGCCATGGACCACGTTCTTCAAGGCACCCTTGCCGGGAGCCGTGAGCAGAACCCGGGAAACACCCTTGCTCTTCAGGTGCTGTGACAGGCCTTCCTCATCGCGCCAGCGGCCGGTGTTGTCCACCACCAGGGCATCGTGGATGCCGTACGCGGTGTAGTCGATCGTCGACGGGCTGTCGGAGTAGATCACCTGAATGGCCGTGCCGTTGGCCTGGATGATGTTGCGCTCTTCATCGACGGTGATGGTTCCGGTGAAGGGACCGTGGACGGAGTCGCGGCGCAGCAGGCTGGCGCGCTTGGTCAGATCGAAGTCGCCGCCCTTGCGCACCACGATGGCACGCAGGCGCAGGCCCTTGCCGCCGCCGGAGTGTTCGATGAGGATGCGGGCCAGCAGGCGTCCGATCCTGCCGAAGCCATACAGGATTACGTCGGTGCCGTTGGGCGCGTCCTGGCCCTGCTTGTCAACGACGTCGGCCAGTTCAGTGCGCAGGAATTCCTCGCGGGTGCGTCCGGCGCCTTCTTGGGCGTATTTCAGATTCAACTTGGCCAGGTTGATGGAGGCCGGACCCAAGTTCAGTGTGGTCATCGCCTGCAACAGGGGTAGGGTTTCTTCAGGGCGAAGGAGAACCCCGTCCACGTGGCGGGCGAAGCGGTGGATCTTCAGCAAGCTAACGGCTGACTGATTGATCAGGCTGCGTCCGTGGACAGAAAGAATCACATTGTTTTCACGGTAGAGGCGGCCGATGAGCGGGATCATTGCCTCCGCCATGGTTTCGCGCTGGATCCATGAATCCAAGACGGCATCGCCATTGGATGAAGCGTGGTCGGTCGTCACGTCATATACCTCTTCTAGCCTAAAACACCCTTGGTTCAAGCCACCATCAGTTTGTCAGTGAACCACCCCTCTTCGCTACTTCCGTGACTTGTGTTACTAGACCGGTCTATACAAAGCCTGTTTTGTTGCCCCTGTGGCGTCTACACTGCCCCGATGCCGATAAGCTCAAACGGTGCTGATCTTGCTGCCCCCCTCTGAAGGAAAAACCCCTGCCAAAACCGGGACCCCCGCCAACCTTTCTGAATTGAGCTTCCCGGAACTCACCGGCGCCCGGCAGGATGTGGCCCGCGCACTTGCTGCCGTGTCCAGTCAAGAGGACGCACTGACCCAGCTGGGTGTGGGTGCGTCGCTGCATCAGGAAGTGCACCGCAACACTCGTCTGGCAGACGAACCGGCGGCCCCCGCCCACAGCATCTACACGGGCGTTCTCTTTGATGCCCTGGGCTACCACGGCATGACGGCGACCCAAAAGCGCAAGGCCGATTCCGCCGTCGTGGTTGTCTCGGGGCTCTGGGGCGCTGTGGGCTTTGCCGACAGAATTCCCGCTTACCGGCTGTCGATGTCGGTGGGTTTGCCGGGGCTCGGCAAGTTGGCCAGTTTCTGGAAACCAAAGCTTGCCGCTGCACTGGCCGCGTACACGGAGGGCCAGCTGTTGGTGGATTGCCGCTCCAGCACCTATGGCGCGGCCTGGGTGCCCGATCCGGCACGCACCGTGGCCGTCAACGTCTTCACCGAGCGCGACGGCGTTCGCAAGGTGGTCTCCCACTTCGCCAAGCACACCCGGGGAGAACTGGCCAGGCATCTGCTGACCCGTCGTGGCAAGGCGCCTGAGACCCCGGAGCAGCTGCGCCGGGCCGCGGCCGAGAAGTGGACTGTGGAACTCGTCCCAGGCACAGCGCGCAAGGCCCACGCACTGAACATCATCCTGACGGACTAAGCCCCGCACGTGGCCACTGCACACGGCCTCATGCCACGGTGGCAACAAGCTCCACTTCGAAGCCGTCCGCGTTCTCCAAATATGCAGCATGGTGACTGGGGCCGCCGGCAAGGGGATGCCTGTCCGTGAACATCAGCATCCAGCCGTGGTCCAGCGCTTCTTCGGCGATT
>NZ_JAUNVV010000022.1:0-5450 GCF_030540645.1 Arthrobacter sp. | reverse complement strand
CGACGGCGTAGTCCGCGACCCAGATTTCAACGTGGTGAAGCTGGCCGGTGGGCTTCCGGGTCAGCCCCACTCCTCCGAGCGGACAAGAATGGCCCCTGAATCGGGGCAGTAGACAATGGTGTCCGCACTTGCCTTCTTGATGTCCACCAGGTCGCCGGCGCTGAGCTGCATGCCGGATCCTTCAGATTTTCCGTGGAAGAGCCGGGCAGCGCCGACACCGTACTTCGCCAGGGCACGATCGTAGAGAGCCAACAGCTCCGGGGTGAAAGTGGCCGCCAGTTCGGCCCGCTCAGCCAACGTGGCGTCGCGCTCCATCTTCAGACCACCCAATTTGCTGCGAACTTCGTCAAGGACACCGTCAAGGACCGATTGCATCTTGGCCACCAGCTCACGCTGCGCAGCCTGCTTGGCGGTGGCCTCCTCGAAGGCCTCCATGTTCTCCAGCTCGGTGTCTTCAAGATCGCTGCGTCGCTTTGTCAATGACTCAATTTCACTTTGCAACGCCATCAGGTCCTTGGACAGGCCGGTGCCGCTGTTCAGCTTGGCCTCGTCACGTTCAAGCCGGGTAACTACCGCAGCCACATCATCTTCGGCTTTGGTCAGTGCCCTTTGGGCATCACTGACGGCCGTGTCAAGCACCACGAGGTCGCTCTTGGCCACGGTGACCCCGGCGTGCAGGTCCGGAAGCCTGGGATCTTCCTTCAGCTCTCTGGCTTGCACATCCAAGCCCCGCAACTTGCCATCCAGTGCCTGTACCTCCAACAAACGCAGTTGCTCCCCGGGGGCTGCCTTGGCCATGTAAGTCCTCCTGCTACATCAAAAAATGGTTGTGCTTGTCCCCAGCCTAGTTCCCGGGGGTGAGAATAAAGTCCCACGGGTCCGTGTTGGTTTGACTCAAAGCCAGTTCGGCGGCAAAGCCCTGATCAGCAAGCACATTGCCCAACGCTGCCATGGCAGCCGGAAGCCACAACCATTCACTGGCAAAGTGGGACAAGTCGATCAAATACGGTTTGCCGTCTGCGCGGGCTTCGCGTGCTTCCGAGGCCGGGTGGTGGCGCAGGTCCGCTGTGACATACACATCGGCATCACTGGCACGCACGGCATCAAACAAGCTGTCCCCGGAGCCGCCGCACACGGCAACCTTGTGTACCAAGGCGTCTTTGTCCCCTCCGACGCGCACGCCACCGGCAACAGCTGGCAACATCAAAAAGATGCGGGCAGCCAAATCACCCAGCTTCTGTGCACCGTCCAGCACGCCAACCCTTCCGATGCCTTCTTCCGGCAGTCCGTGGGTTGCCGGCATGAGCGGCTGCACATCACTGAGGCCAATGGCATCGGCCAAGACGTCGGACACACCACCCACGGCGCTGTCCCCGTTCGTGTGAACTGTCAGTAGGGCGCATCCGCCTTCGATCAGCCGGTGAACAGCGCGCCCCTTTCCCGACGTGGCTGCCACGGAGTTGACGCCCTTCAACAGCAGGGGGTGGTGGGTGATCAGCAGTTGGGCACCCCATTCCAGTGCCTCGTCAATAACCTCAAGGGTGGGGTCAACGGCAAACATGATCCGTTCCACATCCGCGTCGACGCGGCCCACCACCAAGCCGACCCTGTCCCATTCCTCGGCCAGGGATTCTGGCCACAGTTCCTCCGCGGCCATCAGGACATCGGCAAGAACAGGAGTCTCAAGTGCCACGGAGCCGGCTAAGTGTTGGTCGGCCTGTTCTGCGTGTCCAACCATGCCGGTATCAGTGTCATCGGCGTCGGTGACTTGGGCAACTGAGTCCGGTCCGACGTCGGGGGTGGGGAAAGTGGGGTCCTTGCTCATGTCTCCAGCTTAGTGGCGGGCGGAGCATACAGGCTGGCAGGGCACACACGGGAACGGGAATTCTCGCGGGCTTGGATGACTTATAAATAAGCATGAAGACTTATGTGTTGGGCGGCGGCTGCTTTTGGTGCCTGGATGCCGTGTATCAAATGACCGTGGGCGTGAAATCAGTGGTGTCCGGCTATTCCGGCGGTGCCCTGCCGAACCCGAACTACGACCAAATCTGTACAGGCATGACTGGACACGCGGAAGTGGTGACGGTGACGTTCGACGAGACCGTCATCCCGGCCGAAACCATTCTTGACATGTTCTTCATCCAGCACGACCCCACCACGCTTAACCGCCAAGGTTACGACGTCGGAACCCAGTACCGCTCCGTCCTGTACTACCGTGACGAGCAGGAAGAAGCGGAGTTTCGGGCTGCCATTGTGCGCAACCAACCGTTGTGGGCAGACCCCATCATCACCGAGGTAACGCGGCTGGGTGTGGTGTATCCGGCGGAGGGCTACCACAACGACTTCTACGCCGAACGCCCCGAAGTGGGATATTGCAGGGTCATTATCAACCCAAAAATCGCCAAAGTAAGAAAACATTACGCGAAGTGGCTCACCGCCTAGAACCGCGCAGGGCGAGTCGATACGCTGGCGGATATGCACAGCGTGCGTTCCCGCGCAAGGAACCGCACCCCACCGTTTCATCAAAGAATCTAAGGACCATTCATGGCACCCATCTATGACAATGTCACCCAGCTGGTTGGCGGCACCCCCTTGGTGCGGCTGAACCGTCTGACGGAGGGCCTTGCCGCCACTGTCGCCGTGAAGCTGGAATTCTATAACCCGGCGAACAGTGTCAAGGATCGGATCGGCGTTGCCATTGTTGACGCTGCCGAAGCATCCGGGGAGCTTAAGCCCGGCGGAACCATTGTGGAAGGCACTTCCGGCAACACCGGAATCGCTTTGGCAATGGTCGGTGCCGCCCGCGGCTACAAAGTCATTTTGACCATGCCCGAAACCATGTCCACCGAGCGTCGTGTCATGCTGCGCGCCTACGGTGCCGACATTGTCCTGACCCCCGGTTCGGAAGGCATGCGCGGAGCTGTCGACAAGGCCAAGGAAATCGTGGCCAACACCGAAAACGCCATCTGGGCCCAGCAGTTCGCCAATCCCGCCAACGTGGACGTCCACCGTCGAACCACGGCCGAGGAGATCTGGGAAGATACCGACGGGGCGGTTGACATCTTCGTCGCCGGAGTTGGTACTGGCGGGACTGTCACTGGCGTCGGTCAGGTGCTGAAGGAACTCAAGCCCGGCGTGCAGGTTGTGGCAGTCGAGCCCATCGATTCCGCCATCCTCAATGGAGGCGCTCCGGGTCCGCACAAGATCCAGGGCCTCGGGGCAAACTTCATCCCGGAAATCCTTGACCAACACATCTACGACGAAGTGATGGACGCTACTCTTGAGGACTCCGTCCGCGTCGCCCGCGACTTGGGCGTACGCGAGGGCATCCTGGGCGGTATTTCATCGGGTGCCATCGTGTGGGCAGCCCTCGAATTGGCAAAACGCCCGGAGAACGCCGGTAAGCTGATCGTTGCCATCGTCTGCGACTTCGGTGAGCGCTACATTTCAACTGTGTTGTACGACGATATCCGGGGCTAATATCCCGCCATAAGTGGCGTTCATTGGCTCGCACGGCTGGATTGACCCCGCATTGCCGACACAACTTCGTCGGCAATGCGGGCCTTCCGAGGTGCGGGCCCTGCCACATTAAGTACTGACTCACCAAGTACTGACGCATTGCACGCTGCGCCGAAGAATGACGACGGCGACCAACGGAAAGAAGTCTGTGGGATTTTTCGGCAGAATACGTGAAGACCTCGAGTCGGCCCGGTCCCATGACCCCGCGGCCCGGGGCTCCATGGAGAACTTTTTTGTGTACTCAGGACTGCACGCCATTTGGGTGCACCGGCTCACGCACAAAATGTGGGAGAACCCCGGTTTGCGTTTCCCTGCCCGGGTCCTGTCACAGTTGACACGCTTTGCCACCGGCATTGAGATCCACCCCGGAGCCACCATCGGTCGGCGCTTCTTCATCGACCATGGCATGGGCGTTGTCATTGGGGAGACTTCCGAAATTGGTGACGACGTCATGATCTACCACGGCGTCACTCTGGGCGGGCGCTCCCTGGCCAAAATCAAGCGTCACCCCACCATCGGCAACCGCGTCACCATCGGGGCTGGCGCCAAGGTGCTGGGCCCCATCCTCATCGGTGACGACTCCGCCGTCGGGGCGAACTCCGTCGTCGTCAAGGACGCACCCGCCAACTCCATCATTACCGGCATTCCCGCCACGTGGCGCCACCGCGACGCAAAGCGTGAAATGGCCCCCGCAGTGGACCCGGCTGAGTACATCGACCCAGCCATGTGGATCTAGCCGCAGCCTGATTCCTGCGCACGCATCCTCAGCGCATGCCCGGTCGCGTCAGTTCTCCAAGTACGCGCGGGCTATGCCAGAAAGCGCCGCCTCGTAGGCGGCGCTCCAGGCTTCTGCGGCCAATCCCACCCCTGACAACTCCAGGCTGACAAGCCCCTGGACTTGCCCCCAAACCGCCATCGCAACAGCATCCGGTGCCACTGCTCCGGGCTTTGCCTCCAGCAGGAGTATCACGGCAGCCATCAGTGGCGCCATGGCTTCGTGTGAAAAGTCCAAGGTTGGCAGGCAGTCAGGACCACCGCCTTGTTGTGCCCCCGGAAACATCAGCGAGTAGAGCACGGGACGGGACAGCGCCCATTGGCGGTACGCCCGGCCCAGCGCCAGCAGCCCGTGCGGCGCTGCGGCGTGCTGGTCCGCGGCAAAGGAACGGAAGCCTTCCTCGACCACGGCTGACAGCAGCTCCTGCTTGCCACCAAAGAGCGAATAGATGGCCGTGGTGGAGGTGTCCGCACCGGCCGCAACGTCCCGCAGGCTGAGGGCGGCAACACCCCCGGCCGATTTACTGCCAGCCCGCAGACGGACACCGTCACCGTATTCCTCATCGGCATGCGCGCCAACCGCTGGTGGAAACTGGCGAAGACGTTTCGCACGGTCGCGGCCATGCCACGCATGCTCAAACACCTCGCCACCAACCCGGACGCCGGCATGCTGGGCTTTCACCAGTGGCTGGGCCGGTCCACCATCCTGCTTTCCTACTGGGAAAGCCCCGAACACCTGCAGCGCTTTGCGGCCGACCGCGGAGCTCCCCACTTGGCCCCCTTGGCGTGCGTTCATGAAGGAGACCGTGGGCACCGGGGACGTTCGCATCTGGCATGAGACTTACCACATCTCGGTCAAGGACCAGGAAACCGTTCACACCGACATGCCGGTGTTTGGCTTGGCTGCAGCCACCCGGCGCGTGGCTGTGGGCCACGGAACAGGAACGGCCCGCCAGCGCCTGGGCCGTTAAGCATGGCAGCCGGGTGATTCCACCTCAGCCCCTGCCCCCTGTCCGTCTCGGGACCATGGTGACAGAACGACGGCGCCCGGTGACCTTTCGCTTGAAAGGTCACCGGCCGCCGTCGTCCGCAAGAAAGGGAAGTTAGTGCGTGTCTACTGCGCTGACCTCGGTCTTGTCGCCGCTCCACTGCGTGTG
>NZ_JAUNVV010000021.1:29794-44566 GCF_030540645.1 Arthrobacter sp. | reverse complement strand
CGTGCCCCGCAATCGACGTGAAGAACATGACGCATGTTCTCAACCATTGCCCAGACTTCCCTGTAGATCCTTTGGAATAAACCCCAGCCAACTCACTGACGACTGCCAGTAACAGGAGTAAAATTCGGCGTGAGGCGGCGCGCAAACCGCCGGAGGAGATGGATTTCAAGATGAGTGCATCAATCAATGGAAAGCCCGGAGGGTCCGTTCCGAAACAACAAGTAAAACTAAAGCGACACTTGGGCCCCATCGCCCTTTTGTTCACCGCAATCGGCTCGATCATCGGATCCGGCTGGTTGTTCGGAGCGTACAACGCATCCCAGATTGCCGGTCCGGCAGCAATCTTCTCTTGGCTGATCGCAGGAATCATGGTCCTGATGATCGGCCTTTGTTATGCCGAGCTGGGGCCCATGTTCCCGATCTCCGGGGGCGTCGTCCGCTATCCGCACCTGGTGTGGGGATCGTTCGCCAGCTACTCGCTCGGTTTCATCACGTGGGTGAGTTCCGCAGCCGTCCCGGCCATCGAAGTTGAGGGCGCGTTGACGTACGCCACGAAATTTGCTCCCTTCACCGAGGCGCAGCGGGTCTCCGGCATCACCGTTCACACCTTGACTCCGTTGGGCTTGCTGGTAGCAGTTGCCCTGATGGCCATCTTTGTGGTCATCAACTACTTTGGGGTGCTCCTGTTCGCCCAGATCAACAACGTCCTGGTGTGGTGGAAGCTGTTCATCATCCTGCTGGTCATCGCCGTATTTTTGGTGATGGCTTTTGGCACCACCCAAATGGGGAACATGGACAACTTCACCACACTGGGGTTCGCGCCTTCCGGCGCATCGGCTATCTTTACCTGCATCGCTACAGCGGGAATCACATTTTCCTACCTGGGCTTCCGGCAGGGCATTGAATTGGCCGGTGAAACGACCAACCCGAAGCGGAACATCCCCTTCGCCATCATTGGGTCGCTGACCATTACCGCCATCATCTACGCCCTGCTGCAGGTCGCCTTCACCTTGGGCATTCCTGAACACGTGCTGCAAAGTTCGGGCGCATGGTCGCACTTGACATTCACCAACGACGCCGGTCCGCTGGCTGCGCTGGCAACTCTCGGCGGGCTGACCTGGCTGGCATACCTGCTCTACGCCGACGCCATCATTTCCCCCACCGACACCGGCCTGATCTACACCACCATTGCCGCCAGGGTTTCCTACGCCCAGGGCCGCAACGGCAACGCCCCCCGCTGGCTGGCAACCACCAACCGCCACGGCGTGCCCCACTGGAGCCTGTTCCTGACGTTCATTGTGGGTTTGATCATGTTCCTACCGTTCCCCAGCTGGCAGCAGTTGGTCGGCTTCATCACCTCCGCCACTGTCCTGTCCTTCGGTTCAGGTCCGCTGGTGGTGGCTGCGCTGCGCCGCCAGATGGGCGACCACGTGCGCCCGTTCAAGCTGCCCGGCGGCTACACCATCCCGTTGATCGCGTTCTACTGCGCCAATTTGATCGTGTTCTGGGGCGGTTGGGCCGTCAACTTCAAGATCTTCATCACCATCCTGCTTGGCTACATCCTGTTGGTCGTTTTCCAATTCACCGGAGACCGCAGCATCAAGCCAAAGCTGGACTTCAAGGCCGGCGCCTTGTGGCTGGTCCCATGGCTGGTCCTAGTGGGGCTGCAAAGCTGGCTGATGGATCCAACCAGCCACCCGGACCTGTTCTGGTGGGCATTCATCACCAACGCCGTTATTGCCGTGGTGGTCTTCTTCATCGCCTTGTGGGCCCACCTGCCGCTGGAGAAGGTGCAGCACTATATCGAGGAAGCTGAGGAGGAAGCCCGGGAGGAAGGCCCGGGCGTGACGGTTTAGCCGCTAGTGTCGAGAATCCTGACACGGATGGCACAAAAGTCCGCTGCCGCCCGTGTCAGGACCGCCATGCTGGGGTCGGTGACAGCCAGCGGCGCCAGCCGTGGCAGGGAGGAATATTTACGCAGTACGGGGGAGCCCAGTGTCTGCTCAACGAGCTGTTTATCCCCTCCCGTTGCCAGGTATTCAAAGCCATGGCCGGCAAATATTCGTTCGGCTTTGGCGCCAACACGCTCGACGACGGCCGCCGCCTGGTTTCCCCCGCGCGAACGCGCCGACACGCTGCCCACCTTATGGGCCAGGAGCTTCCCGCCCGAGGCAACGCCCACCGCGTAGCCGCCGCGTCGCACCAGCACCAGAGCAAACCGGCGTTCCTGCGCGGCCAGGGACTCGAGACGCTCTAGCAGGTCGGTGCCGCGTCCCGGCCGCCCGTCGTCGGGCCAGGGAGGGCTCAGCAAAGCGGACGAGCCGTCATGCGTGGTGAGCAGCACGCCGTCGTCGGTGTCCTCGATGGAGGCCAGGCCGCCATGGGCGGCGGCAAAACGTTCCACCCAGCCGGGCAGCCGGTCTGGGGTGAGAAAAGTGGTGCGCGTAGTTACCTTCACGCTGCAAGACTAGCCGCCACTGGCAACGGCGCCCCGGTGCACCGGTGTCGGCGGGTGGGGATAGCCTAGAGGGGTGAGCGACCTTTTTAGCAGCGTCTATGACGGCGACGACGCGGACGACGACGGCAGCCTCACCTTTGGTGGCGCACAGGGCGGGCAGCCCTCACGCCCGCGCAGCCCCCTAGCCGTGCGCATGCGCCCACGAACAGTGGACGAGGTGGTGGGCCAGCAGCATCTGCTCGGTGCCGGATCACCGCTGCAGATGTTGGCAGCCGGCGGCAGCGCCGGGGGAGCGGCGGGGCCGGCGTCCGTGATGCTCTGGGGGCCTCCAGGGACGGGGAAAACCACGCTCGCCCACGTGATCGCACGTGGGCCTGGACGGAAGTTCGTGGAGCTCTCCGCCATCACCGCCGGAGTCAAGGACGTTCGCCGGGTCATGGACCAGGCCCTCACCGACAGGGACCTGCACGGCCGGACCACCATTTTGTTCCTGGATGAGATTCACCGCTTCAACAAGGCCCAGCAGGATGCGCTGCTGCCGGGAGTGGAAAACCGTTGGGTGGTGTTGATTGCCGCAACGACAGAGAACCCGTCATTTTCCGTGGTGGCGCCGCTGCTATCCCGTTCGATTCTGCTCACACTCAAACCACTCACCAACCAGGACATCCAGGGCCTGCTGGAGCGCGCCGTCACCGACCAGCGTGGCCTTGACAGTCTTGTCACCGTCACCGACGAGGCCATGGACCACCTCGTCCGGCTCGCCGCCGGTGATGCCCGCCGCGCGCTGACCACCCTCGAAGCTGCAGCCGGTGTTGCGCTTTCGGAGACTAGCAACGCCGGTAGCGGCCAGCCGGACACAAGCCAGCCGGACACCGACGGCGGACGTGAACCTGCCGTGATTGACCTTGCCATTGCCGAGCGTGCCATTGACGCCGCCGCGGTGCGTTACGACAAGGCGGGGGACCAGCATTACGACATCATCAGTGCCTTCATCAAGTCGGTCCGCGGCTCCGACGTCGACGCGGCACTGCACTACCTGGCCCGCATGCTCGAGGCCGGGGAAGACCCGCGCTTCATCAGCCGGCGCATCATGATTTCCGCCTCCGAGGATGTCGGCATGGCCGATCCCACAGCGTTGCAAACAGCCGTGGCAGCGGCGCAAGCTGTGGCGTTGATCGGCATGCCCGAGGCGCGGATCATCCTGGCCCAAGCCGTGGTCCACGTGGCCACTGCGCCTAAATCCAACGCCTCCTACAACGGGATCAACGCAGCCGTTGCCGACGTGCGGGCCGGGCTCGGCTCCACTGTCCCGCCACCGCTGCGCGATGCCCACTATGCCGGTTCGGCTGGTTTGGGACACGGCAAGGGCTACATCTATTCACATGATTCACCGCACTCGATCGCCACCCAGCAGTACCCGCCGGATGACCTGGTGGGCCGCAACTACTACGCCCCCACGGCCAACGGCTTCGAACGCGACCTCGGTGTGCGTGTGGATAGGTTGCGGGGGCTTATTCGCGGCACCGGCGACGGGCCTAAGTCCAAGCCCCCGGCGAAATAACTCTCCCGGGGCAAAGCGCCGCTGGCGGCGCCAAACTGCCGTTCTGCACCCTTGGGCCAAATAGTTTCCGGCCGGAATGTGGTGGTAGAGTTGATGCCGCACTGGCAAGCCTTGGCTCCATGCGCAATATAAAGCTCAAACGGCGCGTATTTCCGCGCCTTCTGGCCACCTTTTTGTTCATGCCCAGGTGCTGTAGCGATGGGTGGCAATAGCCCCAACTCTCCACAATGGAGGCCAGGACACATACATATTGCACATATTGGAAGGACACAAGTGGCTAACAACACACGTGCCCGCCGGCAGGCCCGCCTTTCGCGGTCCCTCGGCATTGCTCTGACTCCCAAGGCCGCCAAGTACCTGGAGCGCCGCCCGTACGGCCCCGGTGAGCATGGCCGCGCCCGCAAGAAGCAGGACAGCGACTACGCAGTACGCTTGCGCGAAAAGCAGCGTCTGCGCGCCCAGTACGGCATCCGCGAAGCACAGATGACCCGTGCCTTCGAAGAAGCCAAGCACACCAAGGGCATGACCGGTGAAAACCTGGTCGAGATCTTGGAAAGCCGTTTGGACGCCCTGGTTTTGCGTGCAGGCTTCGCCCGCACCACCGCCCAGGCACGCCAGCTGGTTGTGCACCGCCACATCATGGTTGACGGCGCCCGCGTGGACCGCCCGTCCTTCCGCGTTGCCGAGGGTCAGCTGATCCACGTGCACCCGCGCAGCCAGACCATGGTTCCGTTGCAGCTTGCAGCAGCCGGCGCCCACCGCGACGTGCTCCCCGCCGTCCCGGCCTACTTGGATGTGAAGCTGGAGAGCCTGCAGGCCCGCCTGGTTCGCCGTCCCAAGCGCGTTGAGGTTCCCGTAACCTGTGAAGAGCAGCTGGTCGTCGAATTCTACTCACGCTAAAACTCTTTAGCGTGATGTGGGGCTCGAGTATCTCGCAGCCTGACAACACAAAACAGCCCGTGGCCTCCGCTGCGGGCTGTTTTGCCGTTAACGCCGGAGAAATCTGGATAAATCACGTCAAATCCGGCCAAAGTCAGCCAATGCCCTCCAAAGCCGCCCAACATAGGCGATTTTTTGGACTAAGGTGTTTTGGGACGTAGTGCGTGCCTGACAGGACACGGCTGAAGAAGCACTGCCAAGAACGTATGACAAGCCAACGAGTAAGGAATAGAGGCGGCACTCACATGAGCGGTGGCGATATTGCAGGATTGATCGCGGCAGGAGTCTTTGCCGTCTTAGTGGCCTTGTTGGCCGTGCCCATTTTCAAACTCGGCAAGGTTTTCGATGAAATCCGTGTCACCATCAAGCAGATCGGCGATGGCACCACGCCGCTGATCGACGAGGTCACCGCCACGGTGGCCACCACCAACACCCAGCTGGGCAAAGTGGACGGTATCTCCAATAACGTCTCCGATGCAACAGCCAATATTTCGGCACTCTCAGCCCTGGTGGCCGCCACCATCGGCTCACCGCTGATCAAGGTGGCAGCGTTTAGCTATGGCGTGCGCCAAGCTGTTGCCAGCCGCAGCAAACCGGCCCGTGGCCGGCGCAGCCGCTAAAGAAACGCCACCCTAGGACACCTAAGGACTAAGTACCCATGAAGAAGATCTTTTGGCTTGGCGTCGGCATCACCATCGGCGTTATCGCCGCACGCAAAATTGCTGCAGCCAAGGGGGCCATTGGGCCCGAGGGCCTCAACCGTGCCGTGGGACGCGTTACCGACGCTGTCCACGACTTCGCTGACGCGCTGCGTGAGAACATGAATGAGCGCGAAAACGATTTACGGATGGCTCTGGGCATCGACCAGGCTCCTGATGAGGCACGCCACTAATACACCTGCTGCACTTTTTGCCCGCTAGAACAATTGAAGGAGCCACCAGGCTAATGAAGTCCCATGAAATAGCACGCCGCTGGGTTGAGTTTTTTGTCAGCAAGGGACACACCCCCGTGCCGTCGGCGTCCCTGGTGTCCTCGGATCCGTCCCTGTTGTTCACAGTCGCCGGCATGGTGCCCTTCATCCCTTACCTGACAGCCCGGGAAGTGCCGCCCTACAAGAGGGCCACCAGCGTGCAAAAGTGCATCCGCACCGGCGACATCGACGAAGTCGGCAAGACCGTTCGCCACGGCACGTTCTTCCAAATGTGCGGAAACTTCTCCTTTGGCGACTACTTCAAGGAAACCGCCATTCCCTACGCGTGGGAACTGCTGACCACCCCCGTGGCGGACGGAGGCTTCGGCCTGCCCGTGGACCGCCTGTGGGTAACGGTTTACAACGAGGATGACGAAGCGCTGTCGATCTGGCGGGACAAAGTGGGCGTTCCTGAGGACCGCATCCAGCGCATTGGCAAGGAAGACAACTACTGGTCCACCGGCCAGCCTGGCCCTGCCGGTCCCTGCTCCGAGATCTTCTACGACCGCGGCCCGCAGTATGGGATCGAGGGGGGCCCGGTGGCCGATGAAACCCGTTACATCGAGATCTGGAACCTCGTGTTCATGCAGTACCAGATCGACAACGTCACCTCGAAGGTCGACTTCGACGTGGTGGGCGAGCTGCCCAACAAGAACATTGACACAGGCCTTGGCCTGGAACGCCTTGCCATGATCCTGCAGGGTGTGGAGAACATGTACGAGACGGACCAGGTCCGTCCCGTGCTTGATATGGCCGCGAAGGTCTCCGGCAAGACCTACACCTCCACCGAAGACCCTGCAGACCCGCACCACGTCGACGACGTACGCATGCGCGTTGTTGCCGACCACATCCGCTCCTCGCTGATGCTGATCTCCGACGGCGTGACCCCCTCCAACGAAGGCCGCGGCTATGTGCTGCGCCGCCTCATCCGCCGTGCCGTACGGGCGATGCGCCTGCTCGGCGTTGAAACGGCCGTGCTCCCGGAACTGCTGCCCGTCTCCCGCGACGCCATGAAGGGTGCCTACCCGGAGGTGGAGACCGACTTCGCCAGGATTTCACGCATCGCCTACGCCGAGGAGCGCTCCTTCCTGCGCACCATCGCCAGCGGAACCGCGCGTTTGGAAGAGGCCGTGAAGGAGTCCAAGGCTGCCAAGACGAACCTTTCCGGGGCCGAGGCATTTGCCTTGCATGACACGTACGGCTTCCCGATCGACCTCACCCTTGAAATGGCGGGAGAGGCCGGACTGGCCGTGGATGAGGCCGGCTTCCGCGCCCTGATGCTTGAGCAGCGCCAGCGTGCACAAAGAGACTCCAAGGCTAAAAAGAGCGGCCACGCCGACCTCTCCGTGTTCCATGAACTGCTGGCCCAAGGCGAGACCATCTTCACTGGCTACACCGAGTTGGAGGGGCAGGGACGTGTGCGTTCCATCCTTTCCAACGGGCATGCGGTGGCACACGCTTCAACCGGGGATGAAATTTCCCTCGTCCTGGATGAAACCCCCTTCTATGCCGAGGCAGGCGGCCAGGCAGCCGACACGGGTCTGATCACTGGCGACGGCTTCGTCGTCGAGGTCCTGGACGTCCAACGCCCTGTCAAGGGGCTGAGTGTGCACAAGGCGATCGTGCGTGAAGGTGAACTGCCAGCAGATGCCTTGGTGCGGGCCGCCGTCGACCGTGAACGCCGCCACGCGGCAGAACAGGCGCACACGGGAACGCACATTGTGCACGCTGCCCTCCACCAGATCCTGGGCCCGGAGGCGCTGCAACGCGGCTCTTTCAACAAGGCCGGCTACCTGCGCTTTGACTTTGCCTGGGGTGAAGGGCTGAGTGCAGCGACCCGTTCGGAGATCGAGGAAGTCTCCAACATCGCCATCCGCAACAACTACCGCGTCGACACCAAGATCATGGACCTGGACGCTGCCAAGGCGCTGGGCGCCATGGCCCTGTTCGGTGAAAACTACGGTTCCGAAGTGCGTGTGGTGGAGATCGACGGCGCCTGGTCGCGTGAGCTCTGCGGCGGCACGCACGTGGAGAGCACCTCCAACATTGGTTCGCTGACCCTGCTTGGCGAGCAGTCGGTGGGCTCAGGCAACCGCCGCGTTGAAGCCTTTGTGGGCATGGATGCGTTCCGCCATCTGGCCGCTGAGCGTGCACTGGTGAGCGAGCTGAGCGACATGTTCAAGGTTCCGGCCAATCTCCTGCAGGAACGCGTAGCTGCAACCTTGGCCAAGTTGAAGGCCGCCGAGAAGGAACTCGAACGCCTGCGCAAGGAATCCTTGGGCGCTGTGGCCGCAAGTCTTGCAGGCACGGCCGTTGACGCCAACGGTGTGCGCCTGATTGTGCACAACGCCGGTGAGGTCAACGGGGCTGATGATCTGCGGGCACTTGCCCTTGACTTGCGTAACCGGCTCGGCTCGGCCGCCTCCGTCGTGGCAGTGGCCGGTGCCTCCAACGGACGTCCGGTCATCCTCGTGGTCACCAACGAAGCCTCCCGCGAAGCCGGGATCAAGGCCGGAAACCTCGTGAAACTGGCCTCCGGCATTCTCGGTGGCGGTGGCGGCGGCAAGCCGGACATGGCCCAGGGCGGTGGAAGCGACGTCAAGGCCATTGACGCCGCACTGTCCGCCATTGCCGATGCCGTGAAAACACGACCCTAGGCGCCTCGTGTCCGAAAATAGTTACCCGCAGGGGGCCAAACTGGGCGTGGACGTGGGAATGGTCCGCGTGGGTCTGGCCTCCTGCGACCCGGATGGAATTCTTGCGACGCCGGTCAAGACGCTGAGCAGGGATGAAAAGAGGAACAGCGACGTGAGGATCGTCGTGAAAGAGGCCGCAGCACGCGGCGTCTGCCAGATCTTCGTCGGACTGCCCCGCACGCTCAAGGGGGAGGAAAAAGCTTCGGCGCAGATGGCGCGGCACTACGCTGACATCCTTGTCGCCTTGCTGCAGGCCGCTGACATGGACGTGCCCGTGCACCTCATCGACGAGCGTTTGACCACCGTTAGCGCCCACCAAGCGCTGCGCAGCGCTGGCATGGACACCCGTGAACACCGTAAAGTAGTAGACCAAGTGGCTGCTGTGGAAATTCTGCAGCACGCCATTGACATGCAAAAGGCGCGCAAGGCCGACGTCGGCTCTCGTGTGCGTGCACCCAGAACTGGTGTCGTGGGGACTGCCGGATCATCGAAAAATGAAGAGGTTTCCACCATTTCCACGCCTGCCAGCGTGCCTGACGAAACGACGACGGCACCATGAGTGAACATTTCCCCGGCCACGCCGCTGCCGAGCCTGAGTTTGAACATGAGCCCGAGGGTGGGCAAGAGGCCGCCCACGAGCACGAGGATTCTGCCGAGTTTATCCACGGTGAAGCAGGTGAATATGCGGTGCCCTCGGCTTCACGCCGGGGCACCCGCGTGTCCAAACGTGTGCGCAAGCGCCGCCGCAGCCTGGCATTTTTGATTGTGTTGATCTTTTTTGCCGTTGTTGTGTACTTCGCTGTGCAGACAATCAAACCCATGCTGGGCGGCTTTACGGTTCCGGACTACCCGGGCCCCGGCATCACTGCAGTGAAAGTTGTTGTTCCCGAGGGTGCCACGGGACGCACTGTGGCCACGGAGCTGAAGACCCAGGATGTTGTCGCCAGCGAGCAGGCTTTCCTTGACGCGCTGAAGGCTGCGAACGGCACTGGTTCCCTGCAGCCAGGCACGTTCAACATGAAGACACAGATGAAGGCCGCCGATGCCGTCACCATCTTGATGGAGGTCAGCAACGACAAGGTTCACTACGCTGCCGTGGCACAGAACCTGCGCATCAATGACACCTTGGCCGTTTTGGCGAAGAGCACGGGCATCCCGTTGGCGGAATTTGCGGCGTTGTCCAAGCAGCCTGGACTGTTTGAACTGCCCAAGCAGGCGAAAAACCTTGAGGGATACCTGGCGCCGGGGGAGTACAAATTCCCGATCGAGCTTGACGCCAAGGGCGTTTTGGCCGAAATGGTTGCAGCCACGAAAAAGTCCCTCGTGGATGCCGGCGTGACCACCCCGGACGAGCAGTACAGGATCCTGACCATCGCCAGCATCATTGAGTTTGAAGGCAATGAGGCGAACTACGCCAAGATTTCCGGAGCCATTGAAAACCGGATCAACAATCCGAACGGTGAAACGGGCGGCCGGTTGGAATCCGATGCCACCGTGGCCTATGGCCTTGGCGTGAAAACGTACAACATCACGGCGGAAGAGAAAGCGGACAAGTCGAATCTGTACAACACATTCGCCAACCCCGGCCTCCCCGTTGGTCCGATCGGCTCCCCCGGCACCAAGGCCATTGCGGCCGCTGCGCACCCCGTCGCCAACCCGTACTACTTCTGGGTGACGGTGAACCTGAAGACCGGTGAAACACTGTATGCCGCCACCTTCGCCCAGCACCAAGTCAACGTGGCCAAGTATGTTGCATGGTGTGGTGCGAACCCGGGAGAGTGCAAATAATTGAAGAACCTGCTTCAGGGAGCGGTGTTGGGGCACCCCATTGGGCACTCCAAATCACCGACCCTGCACAACGCCGCCTACCAGGTCCTGGGGGCGCAATTTAGCTACACGGCCATTGACATCCAGGTTCCGGAATTGGCCGATTTCCTGGGTCGAGTCCGCAGAGAAGGCAACTGGTATGGCCTGTCAGTGACCATGCCGTTGAAGAACGCGGCCGTGGATCTGCTGGATGAGCTCAGTCCCGTGGCGGCGGCGTTGGGTTCGGTGAACACCATCGTGTGCACGCGAACACCCGACGGCGGCACCCACCTGCGCGGGGACAACACCGACGTGCAGGGGATCGTGAACGCGCTGCTCCACGCCGGTGTTCGGGAGCGCCCGCGTGCGGCCATACTGGGCGGCGGGGGAACGGCTGTTTCCGCCGTGGCCGCACTGGCCCAGCTGGGAGCCTCGGAGGTGGTGGTGTTTGTGCGCAACCCTGCCAAAGCAGCCGATGTCCTGGACGTGGCAGCGAAAGTCAACGTTCGTGCCACACTGGCGCCCTTTGAAGGTGCCGCAGAAGCGCTGGGCGGGTTCGACGTCGTCATTTCCACGCTCCCGCCACATGGTGCCGACGCTCTTGCCGGGGCCATCGCAGCGCAGGACAAACAGGTGGACGGGGCAGTGCTGCTCGACGTTGCCTACGACCCCTGGCCCAGTGCGCTGGCGTCAGCGTGGCAGGGGTGTGCAGGGACGGTGGTGGCCGGCATTGAGATGCTTTTGTATCAGGGTGTTGAACAAGTCAAGCTGTTTGTCCAGGCCGGAGGATACGGCACACTGGCAACAGAGAAGCAAGGGGACGTCATCAATGTGATGTGCGACGCAATTGGCGTCGACAGGCGGAATCCCCACGAACAGAACATGGCAGGATAGAGAGTATGTTGCGTTGGTTGACCGCCGGAGAATCACATGGCCCGGCACTCGTTGGAATTATTGAAGGCGTGCCCGCCGGTGTGGAGCTTACGAGCGCCCACATCAGGGACGCCCTGGCGCGCCGTCGGCTGGGCTACGGCCGCGGTGCCCGGATGAAGTTTGAACAGGACGTGGTGACGATCCTTGGCGGTGTGCGCCACGGACTGACCCAGGGCGGGCCGGTCGCCATTCAGATCGCCAACTCCGAATGGCCCAAGTGGGAGCAGATCATGTCTGCTGACCCCGTGGATGAATCCGAGCTGGCCAACCAGGCCCGTAATGCTCCGCTGACGCGTCCGCGCCCGGGCCACGCCGACTTTACCGGCATGCAAAAATATGGGTTTACCGAGGCGCGGCCTGTGCTGGAGCGCGCCAGCGCCCGCGAAACCGCCACCCGTGTGGCGCTCGGTGCGGTGGCTGCGCAGATGCTGGCCGCCGTCGGCGTTGAACTGGTCAGCCACACCGTGCAGATCGCCGGTGTTGCCTCACCCGAACATGCAGCCTTGCCGGTGTTAAGCGACGTCGGCGCCCTTGATGCAGATCCGCTGCGCTGCTTTGACGCGGCAACTTCGGCCGCCATGGTCGTAGAGGTTGACACTGCCCAGAAGCAGGGCGAAACCCTCGGCGGCGTGGTTGAGGTGCTGGCCTACAACCTGCCGCCCGGACTGGGCAGCTACGTGCACTGGGACAGGCGCCTGGACTCGCGTCTGGCCGGAGCCCTCATGGGCATCCAGGCCATCAAGGGCGTGGAAGTCGGGGACGGCTTTGCCACAGCGGCCCGCCGCGGCTCAGCAGCTCACGACGAAATCGTCCGCGATGCGGAAGGGCGCATCACCCGCACCTCCAACCGTGCAGGTGGCATTGAGGGCGGTATGAGCATTGGCGACGTGCTGCGCGTGCGTGCGGCCATGAAGCCCATTGCCACCGTCCCGCGAGCCTTGAAGACCATTGACGTGGCCACCGGCGAACCGGCCAAGGCGCACCACCAGCGCTCCGACGTGTGCGCTGTTCCGGCAGCCGGGGTGGTCGCTGAGGCCATGACAGCCCTGGTGCTGGCCGAAGCCCTCGTGGAAAAGTTCGGCGGGGACTCCATCGCGGAAACGCGGCGGAACATGGAAAGCTACCTGGCAGCCATCCCTGCCAACCTGGATACGCTGGGTCACTGATGAAGACGGGCAGGGATCCGGCCGGGGTGCCGGAGTTCACGCCCCACCGGCCCATCGTCATGATCGGCCCCATGGCTGTTGGAAAATCCGTGATCGGCGCGGAATTGGCCCGTGTACTGGGCGTGGAATTCATTGACTCGGACCAGAAGATCGTGGCCAAGCACGGCCCGGTGCCGCGGATCTTCGCAGCCAAGGGTGAACACCACTTTCGCCAGCTTGAAGCGAAGACCATTGCTGCGGTGCTGGATTCGCCCAAACCCAAGCCGGTGGTTTTATCCCTCGGTGGGGGAGCGGTGCTGGATTCAGGTACGCAGCAGCTACTCGCCAAGGCCACTGTGATTTTTCTTCGGGCAGACATTGACACGGTGCGCGAACGCATCACCCGCAACACCGGGCGCCCGCTGCTGGCAGCGGACCCCGTGGGTACTTGGCAGCGCCTGGCCGCCGCCCGGGGCCCCGTGTATGACCGACTGGCCGACATCACACTCGATGTGAGCCGCTCCAATGTGCCGCAGCTTGTTGTGCGGCTGATCGAGCAGCTTGCAGACGCTTCAAGGAAAGAGAATTTGCAACCGTGAACATTGAAAATACAGCAGCAGCCACTACCACGGTCATCAAGGTCACCGGCGCGTTGCCGCAGGAAAATTACGACGTCGTCGTGGGCCGCGGCTTGTTGGCGCAACTCCCAGCGCTGCTGGGTGAGCGGGTCAAAAAAGTCCTCGTCATCCACCCCCGCGCGCTGCGCCTGACAGGTGACACGGTCCGTGAAGACCTGGCCGCAGCTGGTTTCACTGCTCTGACGGCGGAGATTCCCGACGCTGAAGAGGGCAAGCACATTGAGGTGGCGTCCTTCTGCTGGCAGGTTCTGGGCCAGAACGACTTCACCCGCTCAGACGCCGTCGTGGCCGTCGGCGGAGGTGCCGTGACCGACGTCGCCGGTTTCGTTGCTGCAACCTGGTTGCGTGGTGTCAAAGTGGTGCACCTGCCCACGTCACTGCTGGGCATGGTGGATGCGGCAGTGGGCGGCAAGACGGGCATCAACACTGCCGAAGGCAAGAACCTGGTGGGTGCGTTCCACCCGCCGGCAGGGGTGCTGGTGGACCTCGACACGCTGGACACGCTGCCGCCCAACGAGCTGATCTCCGGCATGGCCGAAGTGGTCAAGTGCGGCTTTATCGCCGATCCCGTCATTCTGGACCTGATTGAGGCCAACCCTGAGGCCGTGAAGGACCCGAAGTCGCCGGTGCTGCGGGAATTGATCGAGCGTGCCATCGCCGTGAAGGCACGGGTGGTTTCAGAAGATCTGAAGGAATCGGGCCTGCGCGAGATCCTGAACTACGGGCACACCCTGGGCCACGCCATCGAATTGACTGAGCGCTACTCGTGGCGCCACGGGGCTGCCGTGTCGGTGGGCATGATGTTTGCCGCCGAGCTTGCCCGCAGCGTGGGGCGGCTCAGCGACGAAGACGCAGACCGTCACCGCAGCATTCTTGACCTACTCGGGCTGCCCCTGAGCTACCGCCGCGACCGCTGGCAGGCGCTGCTGGATGGAATGCGACGCGACAAGAAATCACGCGGGGACCTGTTGCGGTTCGTAGTCCTTGACGGCATTGGCCGCCCCGGTATTTTGGACGTGCCTGACACCTCCTTACTTTTTGCCGCCTATCAGGAGATAGCGTCCTAGCATGGGACTGAAGGATTGGCCCTCAGCTGGTTTCCCCGGCACAGCTGTAAACCCGGACACGTTGCTGGCTGAGGTCGTTGACGCCGAGGCCTGTGACGAGGCCCTTGCACAAACAACAGATCCGGCGGACAAGATCTTCGTGCTGCTGGCCCGCGGTCGAACTGCCGAGGCTGCCGAAGCCGCCGCCGACGCGCGCCTCACGGACCCCGAATCCGTCCGGCTGCAGGTTCTGGACGCTGAAGTGCTGCGGTCCAACCGGAACTTCGAGCGGGCTGAGAATATTCTGCGCGGCATCCTGCCCACCGTCGCAGGGCTGCCGACAGAACCGTGGGTGCTTCAACAAATCGGCAAGGTGCTCTTCAGTAGCGGCCAGTTTGATGCGGCGGCCAAGAGCTTTGCAGCCGCGCTGGAACTGCGGGTCGCGGCCGGGCACGACGCCACGGCCATCTATTCGGCCACGGTGTCGTTGAAGCGTGCGCTTGACCAGGCCGAACGAGGCTAATCCCCGCCTGCTCCCCAGCCTCGTGCCTCGCCCGGGGCCCCTCGCAGACGTGGGCCC
>NZ_JAUNVV010000021.1:0-29694 GCF_030540645.1 Arthrobacter sp. | reverse complement strand
CCCCAGCCTCGTGCCTCGCCCGGGGCCCCTCGCAGACGTGGGCCCACCCGCCTGCGGCAGGCCGCCGTCGTTCTCGTGAAGAAGGCAAACGCGCCGTGGTGGCGGGGATCATACGGCGCAGCACAGCCGTGTGCGGTAGTATGGTCAATGGATTTTTGATAACACTTATACGCTAAGAGGCTATTGTGGCAACGACTAACGACATTAAGAACGGCACCGTTCTCAAACTTGAGGGCCAGCTTTGGAACATCATTGAGTTCCAGCACGTCAAGCCAGGCAAGGGCGGTGCCTTTGTCCGCACCAAAATGCGCAACATCCTCTCCGGCAAGGTCGTTGACAAGACGTTCAACGCGGGCTTGAAGATCGAAACTGCAACAGTGGACCGTTCGGACTTCCAGTACCTGTACCAGGACGGCGAAGACTTCGTGTTCATGGACTTGGACAACTACGACCAGCTGACCGTTTCCGGGAAGACCGTTGGCGACGCCACCGACTTCATGCTGGAAAACCTCAACGTGACCATCGCACTGTACGAGGGCTCACCCTTGTACATCGAACTGCCGCCGTCGGTTCAGCTGCGCATCACGTACACGGAGCCGGGCCTGCAGGGCGACCGCTCCTCCGCAGGCACGAAGCCGGCCACGGTGGAGACCGGCTTTGAGATCCAGGTCCCGTTGTTCGTTGAGAACAACACCCTCGTCAAGGTTGACACCCGCGACGGCAGCTACTTGGGACGTGTAAGCGAGTAGTGGCAAGCAGTCAAACCAGCCCCACGGGCAAACCAAACTCGGCACGCAGCAAGGCCCGTCGCCGCGCCTTGGAAATCTTGTTCGAGGCAGAACAGCGTGAGGTCAGCGCCTTGTCGGCCTTGACCGCTCGGCGCGAAAAGACCGACCAGATCATCAACCCCTACACGGTTGACCTGGTTGAAGGCGTCACCACCATGGCCGAGAGCATCGACGAGTTCTTGCAGACGTACTCCCAGGGCTGGACGCTTGAGCGCATGCCCGCCGTTGACCGCATCATCTTGCGCGTCGGCACGTGGGAACTGCTCTACAACGACGACGTCCCCGACGCAGTTGCCGTGAGCGAAGCTGTGGAACTGGCCAAGATCCTCTCCACAGATGAATCCCCGCAGTTCATCAATGGCCTGCTGGGCCGTTTGCAGCAGATCAAGCCGACCTTGCTGGCATAATTTTGCACTAAAGGCCCGCAGTGGGTTCCGAAACACGAGCACGATCATGTTTTCGGTGCCTGCCGCGGGCCTTTTTTTGCGTTCTTCAGACCGCTTGCGCGCGGGCAGGGCGGGGACCGCAGATCAGTAGGGCGGCTGTCGGTACTGTTGCTGGGCCAGCAGGACTTGCTGGGCTTGTTGGGCGTGCCATGTAGCTGCCGCGTGTTGGCCTAAGAGGTTGCTGCGGACGGCGGTGATTTTGTTCAACAACGACATTTCCAGCTCTTGGCCGGCGGCAACGCGTCCTTGTGCGTGGCCGCGTGAATCTACCAGCAGGCGTTGTCGGGTAAAGGCCAGTCGGGTGGCGAGTCGGATGAATTCCTTCATGGTTGCCGCTGCGGCAAAGGTTTTAGACCATGTCAACGCACGACGCCGGCCCCCACCGGTTGCGAGCATCGGCACCTCCTGCGGGGTGAACCAGCCGGACGGAACGTATTCGGACAAACGCGTCCGGGTCAGTTTCGCTTCGGAACGGCGCAGCAGGATGACGCCGACTATGAACAGGACGAACAGCGGTACTTGCAGCACCACATAGGCGATGAAGAAGCTGCCGCCCAGGAACGCCGAACCGTTCCACAACCCGTGCAGGAGCATGGCTGGAACCAGTCCCACAGCCCATGCCCCCACCACCGTCCAGGTCCCACCGTAGCGGGCCGCCCAGCCAACACAGACTCCCAGCGTGGCGGTAAACATGACGTGGGCGAACGGGGACATGAGACCGCGCAGAACAAAGATGCCCAGAATCCCGGCAGGTGCCCCTTGGGCTTCTTGAAGAGCCTGCCCGAAATAGAGGATGTTCTCGGTGAAGGCAAAGCCCGCGGCCACGATGCCGGCATAGACAACGCCGTCTATGGGTCCGTCGAACGTGCGTCTGCGCAGGAAGAACAGGAGTAGCACGCCGGCGCCCTTGCAAAATTCCTCCACGAGTGGTGCTTGGATGACGGCGCCCACGGTCTCGCCGTCCGCCGTCGAGCCGTTCATCAACAAAGGCTGCACCCAGCTGCCCACCACAAGAGTGGTGATGACAGCCATGCCCGCTCCCCAACAGAAACCCAGGGCCAAGGCCGAGACTGGCTCTGGCTCCCACCTGTCAATCCACATCAGCGTTGCCACACAGATGGTCAACGGAATCAACGCCAAGGCGCCGCAGACCAGGAACACGTTGACACCGATGGACAGGGCAAAGAAAACCAATGTTACGAGTGTCACGAGGGCCAGCACACACAGCAAAATGATGTTCGTCACTTTAGCGCCCCTGCCGCGCACCTTCTTGCGTGCCGGGGCCGGGGCGGGGTGCGCCCAATAGTTGTGTGTGTGGCTCAACGCAGTCCCGGGCGCCTGTGGCTGGGCATACTGCTGGGCCTGCTGCGGCTGGGCATACTGCTGCGTGTACTGGGGCTGCTGCTGCTGCGGTGTGCCAGCAGGAGGCTGCCGCCACGGGCCAGGTTCGGTCATGGCTTAAAGACTAGGGCCAGCAGGCACCGCCACCAAGGCGCCGGCACGCCAGGCTGCGCCTGTGGTATTTTGAGATGTACGCAATCAACCTTTTAATTCCGTCCTGTGAGGCGGGGAAAGGGGACGCGAGAAAATGAATACTTCCTCTGAAGCGACCGGGGATGTTCAATCAACCTCAGCTCCTGCCGTAGTGTCCCGAGTGGTTTTATCCGCCGCGGACATTGACCGGGCACTGACCCGCATCGCCTATGAGATCCTGGAAGCCAACAAAGGCTCGCAGAATCTCCTGCTGTTGGGCATTCCGCGACGCGGCTACCCGCTGGCGCAACGTCTGGCCGCGAAGTTGGCTGCCAGCGATCCCAGTGTGGATCCGGCCGCCATTGTTGGCCAGCTTGATGTCACCATGTTCCGCGACGACCTGGCGCAGCACCCCACGCGGGCACCCCAGCCCACCGAACTGCCCGCCTCAGGCATTGACGGAAAAACCATTGTGCTCGTGGACGACGTCCTATATTCCGGTCGCACCATCCGTGCAGCACTTGACGCACTGGTGGATCTGGGCCGTCCCCGCGCCGTCCGACTGGCAGTGCTCGTTGACCGCGGCCACCGCGAACTGCCCATCCGCGCAGACCATGTGGGCAAGAACCTGCCCACCTCCTCCAGCGAAAAAGTCCGTGTGCGCCTGTCCGAGATTGACGGCGGCGCTGCTGCCAACGACGAAGTGGTCATCGAGGCAGGCGCATGAGGCACCTGCTGTCCACTGAACAACTCAGCCGCGAACATGCCATTCAGATCCTTGACACCGCACAGGAAATGTCAGCCGTCGGTGAGCGTGAAATCAAGAAGCTGCCCGCCCTGCGCGGTCGCACCGTGGTGAACCTGTTCTTCGAGGACTCCACCCGCACGCGCATCTCCTTCGAGGCCGCCGCCAAGCGCCTGTCCGCCGACGTCATCAACTTCAGCGCCAAGGGCTCCTCGGTGTCCAAGGGCGAGTCGCTGAAGGACACGGCCCAGACCCTTGAAGCGATGAGCGCAGACGCCGTCGTCATCCGGCACTGGGCTTCCGGTGCTCCGGCCCGGCTGGCCAACTCCGGCTGGATCGACGCAGCCGTCATCAACGCCGGCGACGGCACGCACGCCCACCCCACCCAGGCTCTCCTTGACGCCTTCACGATGCGTGCGCACTGGGCCAAGCTCAGTGGCACCCCGTCCGTGGGAGCAGACCTGACAGGCATGCGGGTCATGATCGTGGGCGACGTGCTGCACTCCCGCGTGGCCCGTTCCAACGTATGGCTGCTGCGCACCCTGGGCGCCCACGTCACGCTTGTGGCCCCGCCCACGCTGCTGCCGGTCGGCGTCGAGCATTGGCCCTGCGAGGTGAGTTATGACTTGGACGCCACACTGGATGCCGGAGTCGACGCCGTCATGATGCTGCGCGTTCAGGCCGAGCGCATGAACGCATCGTTCTTCCCGTCGACGCGCGAATATGCCCGCCTGTGGGGCTTCGACGACGCCCGTCTGGCCCGCCTTGACGCGCTGAACCTCAAGGACACCATCATCATGCACCCGGGCCCGATGAACCGCGGCCTGGAAATTTCCTCCGCCGCCGCCGACTCCCACCGCTCCACCGTGCTGGCCCAGGTCCGCAACGGTGTCTCGGTGCGCATGGCCGCCCTCTACCTGCTGCTTTCCGGGGAAATGCGTCAGACACACACCTCCTCAACCGTGCCTTCAGTAAAGGATCCCTCATGACTTCCACAAGTTACTTGATTCGTTCAGCGTCCCTTTTGGGAAGCACGACGGCGGACCTGCTGATCCGCGACGGCGTCATTGCCGCCGTTGGCAAGGACCTGGACGCCGCCACCGTGGACGGCGCAACGGTCATTGATGCGGCTTCCCTTATTGCGCTGCCTGGCATGGTGGACCTCCACACCCACCTGCGCGAACCCGGACGCGAAGACGCGGAAACTGTGGAAACCGGTACCCGTGCAGCCGCCTTGGGCGGCTTCACCGCCGTGCACGCCATGGCCAACAGCTCACCGGTTGCCGACACGGCCGGTGTCGTGGAGCAGGTTCACACGCTGGGCCGCGAATCAGGCTGGGTCGATGTCCACCCCGTCGGAGCCGTCACCGTGGGCCTGGCCGGCAAGCAGCTGGCCGAACTGGGCGCCATGGCCGACTCCCGTGCCCGCGTCCGCGTCTTCTCCGACGACGGCATCTGCGTCAGCGACCCCGTCATGATGCGCCGTGCGCTGGAATACGTGAAGGCGTTTGACGGCGTCATCGCCCAGCACGCCCAGGAACCCCGCCTCACCGAAGGCGCGCAAATGAATGAGGGCATCGTTTCGGCTGACCTCGGCTTGGCCGGCTGGCCAGCCGTCGCAGAGGAATCCATCATTGCCCGGGACGTGCTGCTGGCCCAGCATGTGGGCTCACGCCTGCACGTGTGCCACGTGTCCACGGCCGGATCGGTGGAAATCATCCGCTGGGCCAAGGAGCGCGGAATCTCGGTTACAGCCGAAGTCACCCCGCACCACCTCCTGCTGACCGAAGAACTGGTGCGCAGCTACAACCCCGTGTACAAGGTCAACCCGCCGCTGCGCGCCGACTCGGACGTCCACGCCCTGCGTGCAGCCTTGGCCGACGGCACCATCGACATTGTCGGCACCGACCATGCTCCGCACCCCAGCGAAGCGAAGGAATGCGAGTGGGCTGCAGCGGCCATGGGCATGACCGGGCTGGAAACCGCGTTGTCCGTGGTGCAGGAGACCATGATCGAATCCGGGCTCATGACGTGGGAGGACTTCGCCCGCGTCACCTCCACCGCCCCGGCCCAGATTGGCCGCGTTGAGGACCAGGGCCGGCCCTTGGAAGTGGGTGAGCCGGCCAACATCGTGCTGGTGGACCCGGCCGCGCGGTGGAACGTGGACCCTGCCGCCATGGCCACCAAGGGACGCAACTCCCCGTTCGCCGGACTGGTGCTGCCCGGCAAGGTGGTGGCCACGTTCTTCCACGGACACCCCACGGTGCTGAACGGCACGCTGAACACCCCCTACCGCCACGAGGGGAACTAGTGGACGAGCGGATCCTGCCGGGCATGCTCACACTGCTGCTCGTCGTCGTCATCTTCGCCATGATGTGGTGGGGCTGGCGCAACAAGCTCAAACGCCAGGACGCCGTCGCCGCACTGCCTTTCGTTCCGTCCGGAATGGGTGAGGCAGCCATCAGCGTTCCGGGCCTCTATGTTGTCACCACCTCCGCAGGGGACTGGCTTGACCGCATGGCTGTCCACGGGCTTGGCATCCGCACCCCGGCGATCGTGCGTGTCTACGCGGCCGGCGTCGTGATTGAACGCAAAGGGGCGCAGGACATCTTCATCGCGAAGGAGCACCTGCGCGAGGTCGGTGCGCAGTCGGGGATGGCAGGAAAGTTCGTCGAAAAGGACGGGCTGGTGGTGATCGGCTGGCATTTGGCGGACACGGCCGTGGACACCGGATTCCGCACCACACAAGCAGGCGCGAAACGCCCGCTGATGGAAGCACTGCAGGCGTTGTTGCCGCAGGAAGCCAACGGCACGGCAGGCAGTAGCCGGCAGGACAATGAAATACAAGATGTAGAGAACCAGCCTGTGGACCACACAGACACGCCCACAGCAGAGTGCAACGGAAAGAACAATTGAGAATGAGTGAAACAACCATGCCTGCACAGGCACTTTTAATCTTGGAAGACGGCCGCACTTTCCGTGGCAGCAGCTACGGGGCACAGGGCACCGCCCTGGGTGAAGCGGTCTTCACCACCGGTATGACCGGCTACCAGGAAACCCTGACGGACCCTTCCTACGCCCGCCAGCTGATCGTTCAGACCGCCCCGCACATCGGCAACACCGGCGTGAACAAGGCTGACAACGAGTCGGACCGCATCTGGGCTGCCGGGTACATTGTGCGCGACGCCGCCCGCCGCCCCTCCAACTGGCGCAGCGAGGGAACGCTCGACGACGAGCTTTCCTCGCAGGGCGTCGTTGGCATCCAGGGTGTTGACACCCGCGCCATCACCCGGCACCTGCGCGAGCGCGGTTCCATGAAGGCCGGCATCTTCTCCGGTGCCGATGCTGCCCGCCCCGAAGCGGAACTGCTCGCCGACGTGCTGGCACAGCCTTCCATGGCAGGCCTGCGCCTGGCCGAGGAAGTCAGCTGCAAGGAGGCGTACGTCGTCGAACCTGCCGAGCACGGTTGGACGGGGGAGACCCTGTTCAACATCGTGGCCCTGGACTTGGGCATGAAGGCGATGACCCCGGCCCGCTTTGCCGAGCGCGGCGTGCGCCTGCACGTCCTGCCGGCGACTGCCACGTTTGAAGAGGCACAGGCGCTGAACCCCGACGGTGTGTTCATCTCCAACGGCCCGGGCGACCCCGCCACGGCCGACAGACAGGTTTCCTTTGTACGCAGTTTCCTTGACGCCGGAGTGCCGTACTTCGGCATTTGCTTCGGCAACCAGATCCTGGGCCGCGCCCTGGGCTTTGGCACATACAAGCTGCGCTACGGCCACCGCGGCATGAACCAGCCGGTATTGGACCGCAGCACAGGCAAGGTGGAGATCACCAGCCAGAACCATGGCTTCGCCGTCGACGCACCCCTTGACGGGCCCACCCAGGCGCCGGAGGAACGCTTCGGCAAGGTCCAGGTCAGCCACATCAGCCTCAACGACCAGGTTGTCGAAGGGCTCTCCTGCATGGACGTGCCCGCATTCTCGGTGCAGTACCACCCCGAAGCTGCGGCTGGCCCGCACGACGCCGCCTACCTGTTTGACAGGTTCATCAAACTCATGACCGACTACAAAACCGCACAGAGCCAGACCACACAGAGCCAGGAAGACAAGTAATGCCAAAGAGGGAAGATCTTAAATCAGTTCTGGTCATTGGTTCCGGCCCGATCGTCATTGGACAGGCTGCCGAGTTTGACTACTCCGGTACCCAGGCGCTGCGTGTTTTGAAGGAGGAAGGCCTGCGGGTCATCCTCGTCAACTCCAACCCCGCCACCATCATGACTGATCCTGAGTTCGCCGACGCCACCTACGTTGAGCCCATCACCCCCGAGGTGGTGGAGAAGATCATCGCCAAGGAGCGCCCCGACGCCATCCTGCCCACCCTGGGTGGCCAGACGGCGTTGAACACGGCCATTGCACTGGACAAGGCCGGCGTGCTGGAAAAGTACAACGTGGAGCTGATCGGTGCGAACATTGCAGCGATCGAACTCGGCGAAGACCGTGAAAAGTTCAAGGGCGTCGTAGAGCGCTGCGGTGCCGAATCGGCGCGCAGCCACATCATTCACACCATGGACGAGGCCTTCGCAGCAGCCGAAGACCTCGGCTACCCGATGGTGGTGCGCCCCTCCTTCACCATGGGTGGGCTTGGCTCCGGCCTGGCCTACAGTCCATCGGACCTGGAACGCATTGTGGGCCAGGGCTTGCAGTACAGCCCCACCACCGAGGTTTTGCTTGAAGAGAGCATCCTCGGCTGGAAGGAATACGAGCTGGAGATGATGCGCGACAAGAACGACAACGTCGTGGTGGTCTGCTCCATCGAAAACTTTGACCCGGTAGGTGTCCACACCGGCGACTCCATCACCGTGGCCCCGGCCATGACCTTGACGGACCGTGAATACCAGAACCTGCGCGACATCTCCATCGCCGTCATCCGCGAAGTTGGCGTTGACACCGGTGGCTGTAACATCCAGTTCGCCATTGAGCCTGACACGGGACGCGTCGTCGTCATTGAGATGAACCCGCGTGTTTCACGCTCTTCGGCACTGGCCTCCAAGGCCACCGGCTTCGCCATCGCCAAGATCGCCACGAAGCTGTCCCTGGGCTACACGCTGGATGAAATCCCCAACGACATCACCCAGAAGACCCCGGCTTCATTTGAGCCGGCCCTGGACTACGTCGTGGTGAAGGTTCCGCGGTTCGCCTTCGAGAAGTTCCCGGCGGCGGATCCCACCCTGACCACCACCATGAAGAGCGTCGGCGAGGCCATGTCGATGGGCCGTAATTTCACCGAAGCCCTGCAGAAGGCCTTGCGCTCATTGGAGCAAAAGGGTGCCAGCCTTGACTTCAGCAGCGTCAACGAACTTGACGTACCGGAGCTCATCGAAGCATCCAAGCGCCCCACCACCGAACGCCTGTCCCAGGTGCAGCGTGCCCTCTTGGGTGGTGCCACCGTGGAGCAGCTCTACGCCGCGACAGGGATCGACCCCTGGTTCCTTGACCAGCTGGTCCTGCTGAACGAGGTCTCTGCAACCATCCGCCAATCCACCTCGCTGAGCCCGGAAATGTTGAAGTTGGCCAAGCGCCACGGCTTCTCCGACGTGCAGATCGGTGCGTTGACGCACAACTCCGAGGCTGTGGTGCGCGGCGTCCGCCAGGCGCTGAACATCCGCCCCGTCTACAAGACGGTGGACACCTGTGCGGCCGAGTTTGCTGCCTACACCCCCTACCACTACTCCTCCTACGACGAGGAAGATGAGCTGGCACTGCACGAAAAGCCTTCGGTCATCATCCTTGGCTCCGGACCGAACCGCATTGGCCAGGGCATCGAGTTCGACTACTCCTGCGTCCACGCCTCCATGGCACTGCGCAAGGCCGGCTACGAGACCGTCATGGTCAACTGCAACCCGGAAACCGTTTCCACCGACTACGACGTCTCCACCCGCCTGTACTTTGAACCGCTGACCCTTGAGGATGTCCTTGAGATCATCGCGGCCGAAGAGCGCACCGGCGGCGTCATGGGCGTGTTTGTCCAGCTCGGTGGCCAGACACCGTTGAAGCTGGCGCAGGAACTTGCCGACGCCGGCGTGCCCATCCTGGGTACATCCCCTGAGGCGATCGATTTGGCTGAGCACCGCGGCATGTTCTCCCGTGTGCTCGATGAGGCCGGTCTGATTGCACCCAAGAACGGCACGGCCGTCTCGTTCAACGACGCCAAGAAGATCGCCGACGAGATCGGCTACCCCGTGCTGGTGCGCCCGTCCTACGTATTGGGTGGCCGCGGCATGGAGATCGTGTACGACGAACCGAACCTCTCGCGCTACATCAAGAACGCGACCGAGATCACCGAGGCCCACCCGGTGCTGATCGACCGGTTCCTGGAAGACGCCATCGAGATCGACGTTGACGCCCTCTTCGACGGCAAGGACATGTACCTTGGCGGCATCATGGAGCACATTGAAGAGGCCGGTATTCACTCGGGCGACTCCGCCTGCGTGCTTCCCCCCATCACCCTGGGAAAGGACGTGCAAGAGCGTGTCCGCGCGGCAACGCGTGCCATTGCCGAGGGCGTCGGAGTGCGCGGGCTGATCAACATCCAGTTCGCCCTGGCTGCGGACATCCTGTACGTGCTTGAAGCCAACCCGCGAGCCTCCCGCACCGTGCCGTTTGTCTCCAAGGCAACCGGCGTGCAAATGGCCAAGGCGGCGGCTCTGATCGGCGTTGGCGTGTCCATCGCGCACCTGCGCAGCGTCCACCACATCCTCCCTGAGGTTGGCGACGGCGGAAACCTGCCTGACAACGCTCCTGTTGCCGTGAAGGAAGCCGTGCTTCCCTTCAACCGCTTCCGCACCCCGGAAGGCCACGTGGTTGACTCCCTGCTCGGGCCGGAAATGCGCTCCACCGGCGAGGTCATGGGCATCGACAAGCACTTTGATACGGCCTTCGCCAAGAGCCAGGCGGCCGCCAATGGCGCCCTTCCCGTCTCCGGCACGGTGTTCGTCTCTGTTGCCAACCGTGACAAGCGCTCCATCATCATGGCGGTCAAGCGCCTGGTGGACCTTGACTACAAGATCGTGGCCACCGGTGGCACGGCCGACGTGCTGCGCCGCAACGGCATTGCCTCCACCACGGTGCGTAAGATCAGCCAGGAAGGCAAGGATTCGGGCGACCGGAGCATTGTCGACCTGATCAACGACGGCGAGATCGACATGATCTTCAACACCCCGTCCGGTGGTCAGGCACGCGGCGACGGCTACGAAATCCGTGCTGCTGCCGTGTCCAATGGCCGGCCCTGCATCACCACAGTGGCCGAGTTCAACGTCGCAGTCCAGGCGATGGAGGCGCTGCGCTCCTACGAATGGGATGTCACCAGCTTGCAGGAACACGCAGTTGTGCTGGCAGCGGGACTGGCAGCACAGAATGCCTGAGAAGGTGGCGGACAACGGTAGCGCTGGCGTCCCCGATCGAGAGGGTCCCGCGGTGAGCTTGCGAGACGGGGGAGTGATCAGGGGATTCGGCGCCCGGCTTGCCGCCGCCATGCTTGCCCGTGGTCCGCTGTGTGTGGGGATCGACCCGCACCCGGCACTGCTGGAAGCGTGGGGGCTGACGGACTCTGTGGAGGGCCTGCGCACGTTCTCGCAGACAGTGCTGGAAGCCGTGGAACCCTTGGCGGCAGCCATCAAGCCGCAAGTGGCGCTCTATGAGCGCCACGGCTCGGCCGGCCTGGCCGTACTGGAGGAACTGCTGGCCGCCGCCTCGGCAGCCAAGGTGCTCACCATCGCCGACGCCAAGCGCGGGGACATTGGTTCCACCATGGCCGGCTATGCCGACGCGTGGCTGCGCGACGGTTCGGCACTGGCCGCCGATTCAGTGACACTGAGCCCATACCTGGGTTTTGAATCACTGCGTCCGGCCCTTGACCTTGCGGCTGCCAATGGCAGGGGCGTTTTTGTCCTTGCCCTGACCTCCAACCCGGAAGGTGCCTCCGTGCAACATGTGGGTGGCGCCGAATCGGTCGCCAAACGCATTGTGGAGGCGGCCGCCGTCGAAAATCAGCGCTGGGCCGAGGAAGCACTCGGCTCGGTGGGGCTGGTGGTAGGCGCCACCGTGGGCAATGCGCTGACGGAGCTGGGTATTGATTTGGCCGCAGTCCACGGTCCGTTGCTCGCCCCGGGCCTGGGTGCCCAGGGCGCCACCGGTGCTGACATGCGGGCCACCTTCGGTGCTGCCTATCCGGCAGTGCTGGCGACTTCCAGCCGCGGCATCCTGGCCGCCGGCCCTGGAGTGGCACAGCTGCGGGCAGCCACACAGTCGACTCTGCAGGGCTTGTAGCCTTTGGCTGCTGCCGCGACAGATTGATTTGCGTCCCCGGTGCGGATAGGTTCGAAGGATTACTGAGCCGTGAACCCGCACCGGGGACAGCCATCAGCAGGGGAGCTTCCGTGAATTTGCCGCATCTGTCCCAAGAAGAACGCGCAGACGCACGGACGAAGGCCATTGCTGCCAGAACCCTGCGATCCCAGGCAAAACAAGACCTTAAAACAGGGAAGACCAGTGTTGCGGCCGTGCTCTTGGCGGCCGACGGTGAAGCTGCCCTGGACAGACTCAAAGTGTGTGAATTACTCGAAGCCCTCCCGGGCATTGGAAAGGTACGTGCAACTGTGATCATGAGCGAGCTGGGGATAGCCCCAACGCGCCGAGTGCGTGGCCTGGGCGTGCACCAGCGCCGGGCCCTCGTGGACTATCTGGGGCACAAGCAGTGAGCGGAGTGGAAGTGCCGAGCGAGAACACGGCCCGCACCAAGCCGCGCACCGGCGTGACAGTTCTGGCCGGGCCCACCGCCGTCGGCAAGGGAACAGTCTCCACGTTTATTCGCGACAACTACCCGGAGGTGTGGCTTTCGGTGTCGGCAACGACCCGTAAAGCCCGGCCCGGGGAAGACGAAGGGGTTCACTACTTCTTCAAGTCAGCGCAAGAGTTTGACTCATTGGAGGCGAGCGGGGACCTGCTCGAGTGGGCCGTGGTCCACGGCGTCAACCGCTACGGAACGTTGCGCAGCACTGTCGAAGCAGCTGTTGCGGCTGGCAAGTCGGTGTTGCTGGAAATCGACCTGCAGGGTGCCCGGCAGGTCAAAGCGGCCATGCCGGAAGCTGACTTCGTGTTCCTGGCCCCACCCACTTGGGAGGAATTGGTCCGCCGTTTGGTGGGACGCGGCACAGAAAGCGCCGAGGAACAGCACCGCCGCCTAGAAACAGCTAAACTGGAACTTGCTGCTGCCACAGAGTTCGACTACGTCATTGTCAATGACCAAGTCAGCCGTGCAGCAGCGGCGCTGGTTGACTTGATGGGGCTCACGCCCCATCACCTTGATTAAAACCGCAACACCCTTTACGAATTTTGGAGAAGCAATTGACAACACAACCCGAAGGCATCATCAATCCCCCCATCGATTCACTGCTTGAAGCAGCCGATTCGAAGTACGGATTGGTCATCTTTGGCGCAAAGCGTGCACGCCAGATCAACGCCTACTACGCACAGCTCCATGAGGGCCTGTTCGAGTATGTTGGCCCCTTGGTGGACACGAAGTTGAACGAGAAGTCGCTTTCCATCGCCTTCCGTGAAATCAACGAAGGCCTGCTGGTCTCCACACCCATCGAAGCCGCGTAACCAGCGTATTTCGCGGGGGATGAACGTGCTGAACATTGTTTTGGGGGTTGGCGGCGGCATCGCCGCCTACAAGTCCGCCTTGCTGCTGCGCCTCTTCACGGAGGCCGGCCACAAGGTCACGGTCATCCCCACCGAAGCGTCCACACGCTTTGTGGGCGTAGCCACCTGGGAGGCCCTCAGCGGGCATCCCGTCACCAACGACGTCTTTGACGCCGTTGACCAGGTCAACCATGTCCGGATTGGCCATGAGGCAGATCTGATCGTGGTGGCCCCGGCCACTGCGGATCTCATGGCAAAGGCCGCAGGTGGCCATGCCAACGACCTCTTGACGACCACGCTGCTCATGGCGCGAGGACCCGTCCTCTTTGCCCCTGCCATGCATACGGAAATGTGGCGGCACGCGTCGACGGCAGCTAATGTTGCCACCCTTCGTGCTCGCGGCATCCACGTGCTGGAGCCTGCCGTGGGCCGTTTGACAGGTCCGGACACCGGTCCCGGCCGGCTGCCGGAGCCGGAAGAGATCTTCGCCGCCGCGCTGGCTCTTGCCACGGGCGAACTTGCCACAGACGTGCTTGCCACAGGTGTGCCTGGCACAGGCCACCTTGCCACAGGCCAAGACGCGCCGGCAGCTGAGCAACAGGCCGCCGAGATTCACGACGCCGGCTCTCAGGCAGCCGTTGACGACCCGGAACTTTCGGCCAGCTCGGCGCCCACAGCTGACTCAGAGTCCCCAGCCGGAGCAGCACCTTCTGCTCGGGAAGTGCCTGCAGAGGCATTGGCGGACGAGCCTGCACACACCGCCGATCAGGCGTCGGCACTCAAGGGCGCAGAACCAGGCATCCTGTCCGGCAAAAGGGTGCTCATTACCGCCGGCGGTACGCGGGAACCACTGGATCCTGTGCGTTATCTCGGCAACAAGTCTTCCGGGAAGCAGGGCGTGGCGCTGGCTGAGGCTGCCCTGGCCGCCGGTGCCATTGTGACGCTCATCCACGCACCGTTGGAGGTGCCCGCTCCTGCAGGGGTCAAGCGCCAACGCATTGAGACGGCCCGTGAGCTGCGCTCTGCGGCGTTGGCTGCTGCGGCCAGTGCCGACGTCGTCATCATGGCAGCAGCTGTGGCGGATTTCCGGCCGGCCAGCATGTCCACCGGCAAGATCAAAAAACGTGACAATGTGCCCGACCCCGTCATCGAACTCGTGCGTAACCCGGACATCCTCGTGGAATTGGTGGCACACCGCGCCGCCCAAAACCAGCGCCAGCTCATTGTCGGATTTGCCGCAGAGACCGGCGACGAACAAGGCGATGCCCACAGCTACGCCCAGGCGAAGCTCGTCCGCAAGGGTTGCGATCTGCTCGTGGTCAATGAGGTGGGGCCCGGGGAGAACGGGTCCGAGCGCGTCTTTGGCCAGGACAAGAATCAGGTCGAAATCCTGGCACTCGACGGTGCCGCCCCCGTGCAGGCCGGTGGGAGCAAACGCGAGGTGGCAGACGCCGTCGTGCATCTCATTGCCCAACGACTGGCAGCCAGTAAAGCCCGCCCAGTGTGACTATCCATGTCTGCCGCCGAAAGGTGAGCAGCACAATGACCAGTAAAGTAGATACGTGACTTCACTAAACCCCTTGCGTCTTTTTACCTCCGAATCCGTGACAGCCGGGCATCCCGACAAAATTTGCGACCAGATCAGCGACGCCATTTTGGATGCACTGCTGGCCGAGGATCCCAATTCCCGGGTTGCGGTGGAGACCATGGCCACGACCGGTTTGGTGCATGTGGCAGGCGAGGTGACGACGAACGCGTATGTGGAGATCCCGCAGATTGTCCGCAACACCATCCTGGACATCGGCTACGACTCCTCAGCCAACGGCTTTGACGGTGCCCGCTGTGGAGTGTCGGTCTCGATCGGGCAGCAGTCCCAGGACATTTCCGACGGCGTGTTCAACGCCTTGGAGGTCCGTGAAGGCACCGCCGTGGACAAGTACGACACCCAGGGCGCGGGAGACCAGGGCCTCATGTTCGGCTATGCCAGCAACGAGACGGCCTCGTTCATGCCCACCCCCATCTTCCTCGCCCACAGGCTCTCGGAACGGCTCACGAAGGTGCGCAAGTCCGGACTGCTGGAGTACCTGCGCCCGGACGGCAAGACCCAGGTGACCATTGGTTACGACGGCGACAAGCCGGTCTCCGTGGACACCGTGGTGATCTCCAGCCAGCACGCTGAAGGCACGGAACTGGACAAGTTGCGTGCCGACCTGCAGGAATTCGTCATCACCCCTGTCATGGACGCCTCCGGACTGGATGTTTCCAACATCAAGACGTACCTGAACCCGGCCGGACCGTTTGTGGTGGGCGGACCCGTGGGCGACGCCGGCCTTACCGGACGCAAGATCATTGTGGATACATATGGCGGCATGGCCCGACACGGTGGCGGTGCGTTCTCCGGTAAGGACCCGTCAAAGGTGGACCGCTCGGCGGCCTACGCGATGCGTTGGGTGGCCAAGAATGTGGTTGCCGCAGGTCTGGCCGCCCGCGCTGAAGTCCAGGTTGGCTACGCCATTGGTGTGGCCCGCCCCGTGGGCGTGTATGTGGAGACGTTCGGCACGGAGACGGTGGACCCGCGCCAGATCGAGGCCGCCATTGCCGCCGTGTTCGATCTTCGCCCCATGGCCATCATCGACAGCCTGGACCTTTTGCGGCCCATCTACGCCAAGACGGCAGCCCACGGCCACTTTGGCCGTGATGATCCCGACTTCACGTGGGAGAACCTTGACCGCGTGGATGAGTTGAAGGCGTTCTTCAACGGCTGAGCCCCCGCGCTCAGCAACACTCTGTCCGCAACCGCTTTATCCACAGCTAAGCACGGCCCGCTGACACCTTTGTCAGGGGGCTGTGCTTAGCTTGTTTCAGGCCCGAACAACGGACCCGACGCTTGCCGTACAACGAGAACAGGAGCGCCCATGGATGAGGATTCCAGCCACGGTGTGCAACTGAGTCTGTTGAGCGGTTTCGTGGCCAAGGAACGGGTTGCCGATCCGTACAGCGGGGTGGTGCTCGCCGCAAATTTACCCGTGGCGCAGATCATCATTGATTCACCGCTGCCGCACCTTGACCGGATCTTTGACTACTCGGTCCCGCAAGAGCTCGACGCCGTTGCCCAGCCCGGCGTGCGGGTGCGGGTGAAGTTCTCCGGCCAGGACCTCAACGGCTTCCTTGTGGCGCGGATTGCGGAGTCCCATAGCGAGCGGCTGGTTCCGCTGGGCCGCGTTTATTCGGCTGTTCCCGTGTTGACTCCGGCTGTGTTGGAGCTGGCCCGGAAAGTTGCCGCGCGCTACAGCGGTACTGTGGCGGATGTGCTGCGCGTCGCCGTCCCGCCGAGGGTTGCCAGCCTGGAAAAAGTGTTTCTGGGTCGGGATCGCGAAACGGCTACCGCACCGCACGAGCCCATGCCGCGGCTTGAGGCGTCCTCTTTCGCCGACTATGCCCACGCCGAGGATTTCCTGACCCGTCTGGCCATGGGGGAGACACCGAAGGCCGTGCTGGGATCCCTTGCCGGATTCGGCGTGCACTCGTGGCACCACCAGCTGGCCCAGGCCGTGGCTTCCTGCCAGATCTCGGGTCGTGGCGCCATAGTGGTGGTTCCGGACCTTCGTGACCTTGAACTGCTGGAGCAGGCCTTCGCATCTGTTTTGGAGGCAGGGACGTATCTGAAGCTGACGGCGGACGACGGCCCCAGCCTGCGCTACGCGAACTTCCTCCAAGTGCTGTCTGGGGATGTGCAGATTGTCATCGGCACCCGGTCCGCGGCCTATGCCCCGGTGGCGGACCTGGGCCTGGTGTGCTGCTGGGACGACGGCGACGAACTGCACGTAGAGCGTCGCGCGCCCTACCAACACAGCCGCGACGTGTTGTTGCTGCGCTCGGAAATTGAGGACACGGCAGTGCTTATGGCAGGCCACTCCCGCAGCAGCCAATCTCAACGCCTTGTTGCCACGGGCTGGGCGCAGGAACTCGTGGCTGGTCGGCCAGCAGTGCGCAAGTCCACGCCACGGGTCATCAGCACCTCGGACTCCTTTGAAATGGAACGCGACCCGGCCGCTGCCATGGCACGACTGCCGCACAGGGCGTGGGAAACAGCGAAGGCAGCGGTGAAGTTCGGCCCCGTCCTGGTGCAGGTGGCCCGAACCGGCTACGCCCCGGCACTGGCTTGCCAGCGCTGCCGCGAAGTGGCCCGCTGTCGGCACTGCACCGGTCCGCTGATGCAGGGGCGTTCAGCGGGCTCCGCCTCCATCATGGTCACCTGCAAGTGGTGCGGGGTGGCCGAGACGGCCTTTAGCTGCCCCACCTGCGGTTTCCATGAACTGCGTGCCATCGCCGTCGGGGCCTTGCGCACGGCCGAGGAGCTGGGGCGGGCTTTCCCGTCGGTTCCCGTCATTTCCTCCTCAGGTGAGCACATCAAGACCACCGTGCCGGACAAACCGGCCATCGTGGTGGCCACCATCGGGGCTGAACCAGTGGCAGCCCACGGCTATGCGGCAGCGCTGCTCCTCGACGGGGACTCCATGTTGCGCCGTGAGACGCTGCGGGCAGGGGAGGAGGCGCTGCGGCGCTGGATGAACGCAGCCGCCCTGGTGCGTCCGGCCAAGGACGGCGGCATTGTGGTGGTCACGGCTGAGGATTCATTGGAGGTGGCCACGCTGGTGCGCTGGGACCCGGCCGGTTACGCCGAGCGGGAGTTTCTACTCCACCACGAGTTGCAGCTGCCCCCGGCAGTCAGAGTCGCGGCCCTGACCGGACGGGAAGCCGATGTGGAGGCGTTTGTGACCGAGCTTGAACTGCCCGACGGTGTCAGGGTCATTGGTCCGGCACCCCTGCCCCGTGCGTTCTCAGGTGCGCCGTCGGAGGATCCGGACGAAGCGCCGGACTACCGCACGCTCGTCTTCTTCCCGTATTCGGAAGCCGCCGGGATCACCGCTGCCATGCGCTCCTTGAAAGCCGCCAACGCGGCCCGCAGGGTGGGCAAACCAGTGCAGGTGCGCTGCGACGGCCTGGACGTGCTCTAGCTCCGCAGTTCCTCGGCGATCGCCAACAATTCCTGCGCGGAGGCATCCCAGCTGAAAGTTGCGGCCTGCTCGACGGACGCCGTGGAACTGGCAGCCCACGTCTGGTGGGAATCCAAGGCGCGCACAGCTGCGGCAAATTCCTGCGGTGAATCGGCCGGCACATAGTGTGCTGCCGCCCCGCCTACTTCCCGGAAGATGTCCGTGTCCGCCACGACCACCGGCGTGCCCAATGCCATGGCTTCAACCAGTGGCAGGCCGTAGCCTTCTGCCTTGCTCAACGTGACGAGGGCGGTGGTGCGCAGCAGCAAGTCGTCGTACTCGGCGTCCGTGACACCGTTGTGGAAGACCACTTTCGCCCCGGCGGGGATCAGTTCCTCCAGTTCGGCACGGCGTTCGGCGGTGATGCGGCTGAGCAGGTTCAGCGTGAAGTCCGGCAGCTCGCCCATACCGCGGATGAGCGTCTCAACGTTCTTATACGGCATGAAGGATCCCATGTAGGCCAGCGACTTCTCCGGCGCCACGCCAGGATCGCGCGGGGTGCGTTCACCCTGGGGCGCATTTCCAATGATCCTGACGGGGCGCTTCGTGAGCTTGTGCTTGCGCATCAGCCCCAGCGTGGTCTGGCTGATGGTTGCCACCACATTGGCCCTGTTCAGCAACACCCGCTGCGGCCAATACGCCTTGTGATACAGGCGCCACAGCACCCTGACCGGGGCTGGCAGGAACCCGGGCGGGGCGGGGTGCTCGTAGTAGATGAGGTCGTGCAGCGTCAGCACCAGCGGGTATTTCCGCCCCCAGCTGCCCATGGTCTGCATGGGGCAGAACACCAAGTCCGCATGGAGCTTGTTCACCTGCCGGGCCACCACCAACTCCAGCGGCGAAAGCGGGGAGTTGATCTTCACCCACGGCAGTGCAGGTAGCAGGGCCAGCTGGCGTTCGTCGTGGATGAGCATGGTCACCTGCGCGTAAGGGGCGACGGCGGCCATGAGGGACGCGCCGTAGCGGCTGATGCCGTCGTGGTGGTCCATCCTCGTGAAGCGGGCATCCATGACGATCTTGGGTTTGCTCACGGGGCGGGGTGCCTTTCCAGGAAGTCGATGATGGCGGCGGCGGCCGGTGCGGGTGTCTCATAGTGGATCAGGTGGCCAACGTTGTCGATAACCACCAATTCGGCATCAGGCAACAGCGTCGCCAGGGTCCGCTGGGTGGGGAGCGTGGCAATTTCGTCCCGTTCGCCGGCGATCAACAGCGTGGGCAGCGTCAGGCGCGGCGCCACTTCACGAACTGTGCCACTGACGGAGGCCTGGAATGCTTCAAGGAGCATGTCCCGGTTCGCAAAGTCGCTGAAGTAGGCGTGGTGCTGGCCGTGGATGAAGGCCAGCAAGTCCTTGTCGCGGGTCTTGGCCATGGTGATGGACATGAGGTGGACGATCAGCTTGTTGCGCAGCAGGGCATTGCCGAACGTGCCGGGCAGCTTTGCCGCAGCCCAGTAATAGAAAACAGCGAGCTTGGTCATGATCCCTTTGGGCCCCTCCAATGCGGGGGAGGCGATGGGGTTGACCAAAATCAGCGGATGCACGCGCCCGGGGTGGTTGGCGACAAAGTGACTGACGACGATCGAGCCGAAGGAATGGCCCAACAGCACCGTGTCGGGCCCCAAGGAAAGAGCTTTCAGGAAATCATCCAGGAAGTCGGTGTAGCCGGGAATGTCGTGCTTTTTGTGGGCAAATGCCGGGCTGGCGCCAAAGCCGGGCAAATCGGCCATGATGATCCGGTAGTCCGGCAGAAGCTCAACCACCCGTTCCAGACCGTGGTGATCGCCCCTGAATCCGTGCACCATCACCAGGGTGCGGCTTGCTGGCTGGCCGTCCACCGGTGCGTAGTCCCAGTAGTGCACGGCTGTGCCCGACACCTCCAGCACATGGGCGCCCACACGAGCGGCCAGGTCAACAGCGAGAGGTGAGGGGGCCGGCGTCGTACTTCTCTTCGTGGACAACTCAGTTCACCTGATTAGGGTTGGAACCTGAGCGACGGCCCTGATCAAGGGCGTCCACCCGGGCCATGTCGGCGTCGGACAGGGAAAAGTCGAAAACACTCAGGTTTTCCCTGATCCGCTGTGCAGAACTGGCCTTGGGAATCACCAGGTGGCCGGACTGGACATGCCAGCGAAGCACTATTTGGGCCGTGGAACGCCCGTGGTCAGCTGCGAGCGCCGACAGGGTCGAGTCCGCCAAAATGGCGCCGCGTGCCAGCGGGCTCCATGCCTGGGTGGCAATGCCGAGCTCTGCGTGCAGCGCCAGCAGTTCGCGTTGTGCCAGCCAGGGGTGAAGCTCCACCTGGTTGACGGCCGGAATGACGTCGCAGGCGTCAAGGAGCTGGTGCAGGTGGGTGGGTTCAAAGTTGCTCACCCCGATGGCCCGCACCCGCCCCTGCTGGTACAGGGTTTCCAGTGCCTTATACGTGGGGATGAACAGCCCGCGCTCGGGGCATGGCCAGTGGATAAGGAACATGTCCAGGTAGTCCAGGCCCAGCTCTTCCATGCTGGCGTCAAAGGCGGCCAAAGTGGAGTCGTAGCCCTGCTCCGTGTTCCACACCTTCGAGGTGACAAACACGTCCTCGCGCAGGAGCCCGCCAGCCACGGCACGGTTCACGGCTTGACCCACACCGGCTTCGTTGCCGTACAGGGCGGCCGTGTCGATGGTGCGGTATCCGGTGTCCAGCGCGGTGGAGACCAGGTTGGCGCAGTCTTCTGCCGGGACCTTGTAGACGCCGTAGCCGAGGGCATCAATGCTGACGCCATTGTTGAGCATGTATTTGGGGGAGCGATGCATGGATACGACTTTACCCATTTTTACCCACTGGCTTCTTCCATTGGAGGCTTTGTCCCTTGGCGCGGCGGCTCACAACCCGTCCAGGCCCTGGAGTAGTCCAAAGATCGGGTCGGAGGAATGGCTGTCCTGTTCAACCAGCTCACGGGCTGTGGTCTCGTCCAGGATCAGGTCCGTGGCCAGCCCGGCCGCCAACGCACCGCGCAGGCCCCTGATTTTTCGGCGCCCGGAGACCACGCAGATCCGACGCCGGACCTTGCGCAGGTTCTCCAGGCTGGGTCCGCTGGAACGGTCGTTGAGGACGATGCCGCCATCGGTGCCGTCGGAGCGGAAGAACACGGTGGCCACGTCTCCTGCCACCCCGCTGGCTTCCAGCGAGTCGAGGTCGGTGGCATCGAGGTACCCGCCGGAATACACGTGGCTGGGAATCTCAGCATCCATGGAGCCCACGCCAAAGATGGCAATGGTCATGCGCTCCTGCAGGTCAAGGATGCGCCGAACACTGCGTTCTCGCCACATCATGTTCTTCGTTTCGGCGTGGTCAAAGAAGGCAGGCACAGGGAACTGTTCCACTTTTGCCCCATAGGCGGTGCCAAAGCGGCGGATGATCTCGGAGGCGTAGGTGATGCCGGAGGTTTGGGTGTTGCCAGCGCCGTTGAGTTGGACAATGGTGCTGCCGTGGGTGGTTTTGCTGGTCAGGTGCCGGCTGACGGTACTCACAGTGGAGCCCCAGGCCACGCCTATCACCGCATTGGAGTCCACGAGTGGGCCGATGGTACGTGCGGCCTGCATGCTGACCCGTTCAAGGACCTCCACCTCATTGAGCATGTCCGAGACAGGCACCACGTGCACATCCACCTGGTGCCGCGTGCGGATGACCCGTTCAAGTTCCGGTGCCCTATCGGAGGGGGTCTTGATCTGAATCTGCACCAATCCCGTTTCCCGGGCGGCGGCCAGCAGCCTGGAAACGGTGGATCTGGACGTGCTGAGTTCTCGGGCAATGGCGTCCATGGTCTGGTCCTGCAAGTAGTACATTTGTGCAGCCCGGAGCGTGTCTTGCTGTTTTGTTCGGCGTGAAGACATGCCATCCCTCCGCATTCTGCACATTCGTGCACCACTGTTGACTATATTTTCCATCTGGTCAAACAATAATGGATATAGGCGCACTGCGCGCAACCAACGGGACTCGAATGAGGTCGATGTGAAGAACATAGGCAACGCTGACAAAAATCATGATTCAACGACCCCGCGCCCTGGTGTGCGTGAACAGCTTGAGGCGCTCAAAGCACGCCCTCACGCCCAGGTATTGATCATTGGCGGCGGCATCAATGGTGTCGGGACGTTCCGTGACTTGGCATTGCAGGGCATCGACGTGGCACTGGTGGAACGCGGGGACTACTGCCAAGGTGCTTCCGGCGCATCGTCCCACATGATCCACGGCGGTATCCGGTACCTGGAAAATGGTGAGTTCCGCCTCGTCAAGGAGTCCGTCGAGGAGCGCAACGGGCTGCTGAAGATCGCGCCCCACTACGTCAAGCCGCTGCAGACCACCATCCCCATCTTCTCCACGTTTTCAGGGATTCTCAGCGCCCCTATTCGCTTCCTCACGCACAAGCAGGGCAAGCCCCAGGAGCGCGGCGCGTTCTTGATCAAGGTGGGTTTGACCCTGTATGACTTCTTCTCCCGCGACGGCGGCACTGTACCCCGTCACGATTTCAAGTCCCGCAAGAAGGCGCTGTCGGAGCTGCCCCAACTACACCCGGGCATCAAGTACGCGGCCACGTACTATGACGCTTCCGTGCACAACCCTGAGCGTCTGACGCTCGACGTGCTGCAGGATGGCGAGAAGGCGGGTGGTTCCTCGGAGGGTATCGGTCAGGCACGCCCCACCAACTATGTTGCCGTGACCGCGGTCAAGGACGACGGCGTCGAACTCACCGACCAGCTGACGGGCGAATCCTTCGTGTTCACCGCAGACGTCATCATCAACACCACTGGCGCCTGGGTGGACATGACAAACGCAGACATGGGTGCGGAAACACGCTTCATGGGCGGCACCAAGGGATCCCACATCGTCCTGGACCACCCGGGACTGCTGGCAGCGTGCAACGGCCGCGAGATCTTCTTCGAACACACGGACGGTCGCATTGTGCTGATCTACCCGATGGGGGACAGGGTCCTTGTCGGCACCACCGACGTCAATGCGGACATGGCCCAGGACGCCGTCTGCACCGACGCCGAGATTGACTACTTCTTTGACCTGATCGGGCACGTGTTCCCCAACGTTCTGGTAACGCGCGAGGACATCGTGTACAGCTTCGCTGGCGTCCGGCCACTACCCCGGCATGACGAAACAGCCCCCGGGTTCGTCTCCCGCGACTACCGTATTGAACGGGCAGACCGCACCATTGCCGGCAAGTCAGTGCCGGTGCTCAGTCTCGTCGGCGGGAAGTGGACCACCTTCCGCGCACTTTCGGCGCACATGACCAACGACGTCCTCGCCATCCTGGGCAAGCAGCGCAAGACGTCTACGGAAAAGCTGGCCATAGGCGGCGGCGTGAACTTCCCGGCAACCAGTGAAGGGGTGGAGGCCTGGATTTCCTCCCACACCAGCGAGACTGTGGACGCCACACGTGCCGGTGTCCTGCTCACCCGCTATGGCACACGCGCCAAGGACGTGCTGGCGTTCCTCAAGGAAGGCAAGGACACCGTGTTTGACTCAACGGGTGAACTCAGTGATCGGGAGGTTGAATTCATGGTTGAGAACGAGCAGGTGGGGCACCTCATTGACGTCATGATCCGACGCACGTCCCTGGCCTTCCGTGGCCTTGTCACGAGGGAGCTGTTGGCTGAAACAGCCGCCGCGTTGGCGGAACCGTTGGGCTGGGACGAGGCACGTGTGGCTGAGGAAATCAGTCACAGCATAGAAATTCTGGACCGTTTCCACGGCGTCCAGGTACAAAGCTTGATGGCGTAGGGCCCCCCGGGGCAAAGCGGTCTCAAGAGGGCCGCACAAAGGTGTGTGCCTTTCAACGAAGTACGAAAAAAGTAGGAGTCAAAGATGTCTCTTGGAATTGTGTTCCTGTCCGAAGTGGCAGGAACGGCGCTGCTGACCCTTTTGGGTTGCGGCGTGGTGGCCAACGTTGCGTTGAAGGGAACCAAGGGTAACTCCGGCGGTTTCCTCCTCGTCAACTGGGGCTGGGGCTTGGCCGTCATGTCCGGTGTGTTTGTCGCAGCGAAGTCGGGAGCGCACCTCAACCCCGCAGTGACGGTTGGCCTGTTGGCCAACGGCAAAGCCGAATACGCCCCGGGAGTTGCGGTGTCATTCGCTTCAACCATGACGTACTTCGGTGCGGAGATGCTCGGCGCATTCATCGGTGCCGTGCTCTGCTGGGTCGCCTACAAGCAGCACTTTGACGGCGAGCCTGATGCGGCCACCAAGCTGGGCGTGTTCTCAACCGGTCCTGCCATCCGCAGCTACGGATGGAACGTTGCCACGGAAATCATCGGCACCTTCGTTCTCGTGTTCGTGATTCTGCACTTTGGTGGCGGGGTTGTGGGCCTCGGCCCGCTGCCTGTTGCGCTGCTGGTCGTCGCCATCGGTGCTTCCCTCGGTGGTCCCACCGGTTACGCCATCAACCCGGCCCGTGACCTCGGCCCGCGCATTGCCCACGCACTGCTGCCCATCAAGGGCAAGGGCTCCAGTGACTGGAGCTACGCCTGGGTGCCCGTGGTGGGCCCCCTGGTTGGTGGCGCACTGGGTGGTTTTGGTGCAGCTTGGCTGCCCCTGGTGGTTGGCTGATCCAGCACCCTGTAGGACAAGTCTTTCCCATGTTTTTTAATGTGAATTGCTAGCAAAGGAAACAATGATGTCTCAATATGTAATCGCCATTGACCAGGGCACCACCAGTAGTCGTGCCATTGTGTTTGACCATGATGGAAACATCGTCTCCACCGGCCAGCTGGAGCATGAGCAAATTTTTCCCAAGGCAGGCTGGGTGGAACACAACGCTGCCGAAATTTGGAACAATACCCGTGAGGTGATTGGCACCGCATTGGCGCAAGCCAACCTGACCCGCCACGACATTGTCGGGGTGGGCATCACCAACCAGCGTGAGACCGCCGTCGTCTGGGACAAAAATACCGGTGTCCCCGTGTACAACGCCATCGTCTGGCAGGACACCCGCACCCAGTCCATCGTTGATGAACTGGCAGCGGATGGCGGCGTCGAACGTTTCAAGGCCAAGGTGGGCCTGCCGCTGGCCACGTACTTCTCCGGCACCAAGATCAAGTGGATCCTGGACAACGTCGAAGGCGCCCGTGCCAAGGCCGAGGCCGGAGACCTGCTGTTCGGCAACACTGACAGCTGGGTTACCTGGAACCTGACCGGCGGCACTGACGGCGGCGTGCACATCACCGACGTCACCAATGCCTCCCGCACCATGTTCATGGATTTGGAAACCCTGCAGTGGGATGACGAGATCCTGGGCATCTTCGGGGTTCCGAAGTCCATGATGCCGGCCATCAAGTCCTCCTCCGAGGTGTACGGGCACGTGCACAGCAGCCAGCTGCTGCGTGAAGTTCCGGTGGCAGGCATTCTGGGTGACCAGCAGGCGGCAACGTTCGGTCAGGCCGCATTCCAAACGGGTGAAGCCAAGAACACCTACGGCACTGGCTGCTTCCTGATCTTCAACACGGGCGAAGAAATTGTCCACTCGAAGAACGGCCTGCTGACCACCCTCGGCTACAAGCTCGGAGACGCCGCCCCGCACTACGCCCTTGAGGGTTCCATCGCCGTCACCGGTTCACTGATCCAGTGGCTGCGCGACAACATCGGCATGATCAAGTCCGCGCCCGAGGTCCAGGAACTGGCAGCCTCGGTCGAGGACAACGGCGGTGTGTACATTGTGCCGGCGTTCTCCGGCTTGTTTGCCCCGTATTGGCGTCCGGACGCCCGTGGTGCCATCGTGGGACTGACCCGCTTTGTGAACAAGGGCCACATTGCCCGTGCAGCCCTCGAGGCGACGGCGTTCCAGACCCGCGAGGTGCTGGACGCCGTCAACGCGGACTCCGGTGTTGACTTGACTGAGTTGAAGGTCGACGGCGGCATGGTTGCCAACGATGCCCTCATGCAGTTCCAAGCAGACATCCTGGGTGTGCCGGTCATCCGGCCCAAGGTCACCGAAACCACTGCCCTGGGCGCCGCCTACGCAGCCGGTTTAGCCGTGGGCTTCTGGAAGGACCTGGGCGAGCTGTCCGCGAACTGGTCCGAAGACAAGCGGTGGGAGCCCAACATGGATCCGGCCGAGCGTGACCGTCAAATGCGTCTGTGGAAGAAAGCCGTCACCAAGTCCATGGACTGGGTTGACGACGACGTGAAGTAACACCCACTGCAGCGGTATCCGCCGCAGCCTACGTCGCGAAGGGGCCCGCCCGCTGCGCGGACACCCGAAGCCGCACCCGGGCCCCTTCTCGACTTCGGCTGCGCCGCGGCTCCATTCCCAGTGCGCTAAAGTGGAGGGATGCACAACTTTCTTCCGCTTAGCTAACCGCAATCATGATTGCGGTGCGCCCCTTGCCTGGTCGAGGGGCTTTTGTGTGTAACGGGCCAGAAGGTGCAAGAAGCCATTGATGAACGAAAAGGCAGGGTACGTGAGCGTGCAGTCCCAGACTGAAGAGAACAGTGAAGAAGTCGTCTACAGTTTCGCCCAGATGGAAGCCAAATGGCCTGCCGTCTGGGATGAGCTGAACGTTTTCGCCCCACTTGACGACGGGTCAAAGGAACGCCGTTACGTCCTTGACATGTTCCCGTACCCCTCCGGTGACCTGCATATGGGACACGCAGAAGCGTTTGCGATGGGCGACGTCGTCTCACGCTATTGGCGCCAGCTTGGCTACGATGTGCTGCACCCGATCGGCTGGGACTCCTTTGGCCTGCCGGCGGAGAACGCGGCCATCAAGCGCAACGCCCACCCCAGCGAGTGGACCTACGCCAACATTGACACGCAGGCGGAGTCGTTCAAACGCTATGCCGTCTCCGTGGACTGGTCCCGCCGCCTGCAGACCTCCGACCCTGAGTACTACCAGTGGACGCAGTGGCTGTTCAAGCGCTTCTACGAGCGCGGGCTTGCGTACCGAAAAAACTCTCCGGTCAACTGGTGCCCCAAGGACCAGACCGTGCTGGCCAACGAACAAGTGGTCAATGGTGCCTGTGAGCGTTGCGGCACGGTTGTCACGAAGAAGTCCCTGAACCAGTGGTACTTCAAGATCACCGACTACGCGGACCGCCTGCTTGATGACATGGACGCGCTGAAGGGCCACTGGCCGGACCGCGTGCTGGCCATGCAGAAGAACTGGATCGGCCGTTCCGAAGGCGCCCACGTCACGTTCGTGATCGAGGCTGCCGGGGCGGAAAAGCCGGAGCAGGAACTGACTGTCTTCACCACCCGCCCCGACACGCTCTACGGTGCAACGTTCTTCGTGGTGGCTGCCGACGCCCCACTGGCGCTTGACCTTGTCACGGCCGAGAACGCAGAGGCCCTGAGCGAGTACCGTGAGCAGGTCAAGGCCCTCAGTGACATTGAGCGCCAGTCCACCGAACGCCCCAAGTCCGGCGTGTTCACGGGCCGCTACGCCATCAACCCGCTGACCGGGGAGAAGCTGCCCGTCTGGGCCGCAGATTACGTCCTGGCTGACTATGGCACGGGTGCCATCATGGCCGTGCCCGCCCACGACCAGCGCGACCTTGACTTCGCCAAGGCCTTCAACCTGCCGGTTCGCGCCGTCCTGGACACCGGCATGGAGGATCCCGCCGAAAGCGGCGTCGCCAGCACTGGTGAAGGCACTTTGATGAACTCCGGTGAGTTGAACGGGCTTTCCAAGTCCGAGGGTATCCCCGCCGCCATTGAGATCCTGGAAAAGCTGGGGACCGGCGAGAAGTTCGTGAACTTCCGTCTGCGTGACTGGCTGCTGTCCCGCCAGCGTTTCTGGGGTACCCCCATCCCCATCATCCACTGCGCCGACTGCGGCGAAGTCCCGGTTCCAGACGAGCAGCTGCCCGTGCGCCTGCCGGAGAACCTGCGCGGCGAGGACCTTTCGCCCAAGGGCACCTCCCCGCTGGCCGCGGTTGAAGAATGGGTCAACGTTCCCTGCCCGAAGTGCGGCGGCGCAGCCAAGCGCGACACCGACACCATGGACACGTTCGTGGACTCGTCCTGGTACTTCCTGCGCTTCGTCTCCCCACAGTTCACCGAGGGGCCCTTTGACCCGGCCAAGGTCAATGACTGGATGCCGGTGGGCCAGTACGTGGGCGGTGTGGAGCACGCCATCTTGCACCTGCTCTACGCCCGCTTCTTCACCAAGGTCATCCACGACATGGGCATGCTTGAAGCCACCGAGCCCTTCAGCGCACTGCTAAACCAGGGCCAGGTGCTCAACGGCGGCAAGGCCATGAGCAAGTCCCTGGGCAACGGCGTCGATCTTGGCGAGCAGTTGGACAAGTACGGGGTGGACGCCATCAGGCTCACCATGGTCTTCGCCGGACCTCCCGAGGACGACGTCGACTGGGCGGATGTTTCGCCGTCGGGCTCGGCCAAGTTCCTCGCCCGTGCATGGCGCCTGGGCAACGACGTCGACAGTGCGCCCGGCACCGACACGGCAGGTGGTGATGCAGCCCTGCGCTCACTGACGCACCGCACCGTCCACGAGGTGAAGGCGCTGCTGGAAGGCCACAAGTTCAACGTGGTCGTCGCGAAGCTCATGGAACTCGTCAACGCCACGCGTAAGGTGATCGACTCCGGTGCCGGCGCGCAGGATCCGGCTGTGCGTGAAGCAGCCGAAGCCGTGGCAGTCGTGCTGAGCCTCTTTGCCCCCTACACGGCCGAGGACATGTGGAACGCCCTGGGCCACCCGGCATCAGTGGCAAACGCAGGCTTCCCCGCCGTCGACGAGGCCCTGCTGGTGCAGCAGAGCGTCACCGCGATCGTGCAGATCAAGGGCAAGCTCAAGGACCGGCTGGAAGTGTCCCCAGACATCACCGAGGACGAATTGCGTGAGTTGGCGCTGGCCTCCGACGTGGTCCAAAAAGCGCTCGATGGCCGTGGCATCCGCACCGTGATCGTCCGTGCGCCTAAGCTGGTCAATATCGTTCCTGCCTAGGACGCGCAAGGCCACCGAATTCAAGTGCCTTCCCGGCCCCACGGCAGGGAAGGCACTTTTGGTTTGCAGGACACGTGGCAGCGGACTGGCAGGGCTGCCCTGGGAGAGGGGTAGCTGTGACGGATACGGCAGCGTCTGCGCGGGCATGGCTGATCCAGCAGGTCCAGCGCCTGCGCCCCAAGGGCGGCGCACAAATTTCCAGCGAGGAACCCCCGCCCAAGCCGCGCATCGCCATCGTCACCGATTCCGCCGCGGCTCTGCCGTCGGAATGGGTCAGCGAGTTCACCAAGGACGGCCTGCTGACCGTGGTGCCGATGCCGGTGATCATCGGCGAGAACGTCTATTCCGACGACGACGCCGAACTCGAGACCCATATTTCCCTCGCCTTGGCATCGGGCACGTCCGTGAAAACGTCCCGGCCTTCACCGGGACTGTTCGACCGTGCGTACAAAAATGCGGCCGAGGCAGGTTTTGACGCCGTTGTCTCGCTCCATATTTCAGCCAAGCTCTCAGGAACTTGCGAAGCGGCGCGGTTGTC
>NZ_JAUNVV010000123.1:3516-6453 GCF_030540645.1 Arthrobacter sp. | reverse complement strand
CGCGGTTGGAACGGACTCTATGTTGCGCTCACCCGCTGCACCCAGGAACTGGGGCAACTGCTGGTCACGTAGTTTGGCGTACGACGCCGGCCACCCATCGAATGCGCGTTGTCTCACCATTCGTGGTGGCTGGCCGATTGGCCTACGTCCGCGCAATGGCCCGACGGGCAATCCGCCCACCGATGAGTGGGTTGGTTCCTACGGACCAACCGGATAAAAGGTCTGCTTCGTTGTCTGCGGTGTTGATGTCGTTGGAGACAGTGCCGTCGAAATTGTTTCACCAGTGATTTTTTGCAGCTCCAGGGAATCTGGCATAGCCCCGTCTTCCTGCGAGGCAAAGGCTATGACGAGGAGCGAGCCGACGCGAGCATACGTGGAAAGTCCGTGCACCTGCGTCTCTGGATCGGTCGTGGGATTGGTATTTGAGACACCGGTAGTGGTGCTCGTCATCGTCAAGGCATATTTTGACGTTACGGCGTCGTCAGCGTCTATTTCAAATGGAGCTCTGTCGACAGTGCCCAAGCCATGCAGTGCAACGCTCACAGGTCCAATGTCCATCGCCGCATCGATCGTAAAATTTTTGCACACGTCAAGCGCGTCACGATTCTTCGCAACGACAGCTTGAGCGGACGCCTCATCCGCAAATGAGGCGACCTCGACAGCGATCGTGGTGACCCCGTTCGGGGACAAGAAAGTGAGGAAAGCCTTCGGCGTATCCGCATCCAAGAGATTAGGGGCACCGGGCTGGGCCAGCTGGCTGCATGAAGCAGGATTGATACCCTGACCAGGGAGCGCAGACTGCTCTACGAGTGATCCTGCTCCGGCCATCAGCGACTGAAGCATGGCATCGCTGAATATTTGTGAGCTACTCACGTTATTTTCTGCGGCCACCACTTCCAGAATCTCTTGCAACTGATCAGCCGAATAGCTGCGCTGCGGATGCCATGGACGAGGTGTTGCGACAGCCGTAGAAGCCGCCGAGGCGGATGCAATCGCGGAAACCTGAGAATCCGTGTGAAGGAGGGCAGGATCTGCAACCCCGCTTTGCGGGTTCTCAGCACACCCCGAAATCGCTAATAGAAGCGCTGGGACAATAAAAGCGACGTACATGGAAAACTTACGCTGGGCATGGATTCTAGTATTGAAGGACAAGGAGGACTACCTTTCGAACGGGGACGATTACCGCGGGTGAAGTATCAAGAATCCTTGGAAAGCAGCCACCGTGTGCTCCTCCGCCGGAGGCATTCTTCCTGCCAGAATGTTAGTGAGGAAATGACCATGGAGGAGCAAAATTCCATGTCAGGGACTGTTTTGTCATCGAATGTGGGGACATTGCAGTGGCTAAGGCCTCGTGGACTTGCTCTCAACCTTCAGAATGGAATCCGGGAACGGTGGCAGCTTCGACTCTCGGCACCGCCAAAGAAGCAGCAATCTTGCCTCCACCCCATATGTCGCTGAATCAACGTTCGGCATGTTGGTTCCCCGTCCGTCTGGCCTTTCGTCGCCTGCGGCACAGCCTCATCTCGGTCCCCATCCAGGGTGATGATTGTGACGGGTGTAACAGCGTATGCGACCTCCCCAACCCGGGCCTGCCCTCCACTTCAATAGACTTCTCCCATGACTGAGACTGCCACCAATTCGGTGACCCTTCGTTTCCTTGCAGCCCCCACCGACGTCGGGCACAGCGGCTCCGTGGATGCCGGCACCGTGCTGGAGTGGGTGGACAAGGCGGCGTACGCGGCCGCCGTCGGCTGGTCCAAGTCATATTGTGTGACTGCCTATGTGGGCAATATCCGCTTTGCCGACCCTGTCAACGTCGGGGACATGGTGGAGGTGAAGGCGACCATCGTGTACACCGGGCGCTCATCAATGCACATCCGCACCGTGGTGTCCTCGGGCGATCCAAAGGGCGGTACCCCCACGATGCGCAGCCAGTGCACCGTGATATTCGTCGCCGTGGGCGAAGACGGCAAACCCATTCCGGTGACACCGGTGGAGCCCACCACGGCCGAGGAGATTGAACAGCACCAGGACGCCGTGGCCCGGATCAAGGTCCGGGAAGAGATCGTGGCCGCCATGAAAGACCAGGAGTACACGGATGCCGGAACGGCCGAGCGAGTCATCCTGAGGTTCATGGCGGCACCCACGGACGTGAACTGGGGTGGCAAGGTGCACGGCGGAATCGTCATGAAGTGGATCGATGAAGCCGCCTATGTGTGCGCGTCACGATACTGCGGCAGTGACACCGTCGCCGTGTTCTCCGGCGGCGTCAGGTTCTACCGGCCGCTGCTGATTGGCCACGTGGTGGAAGTAGAGGCCCGGCTGGTCTACACCGGGATCAAAGGGATGCACATTGCAGTGCATGTGCGGTCGGGAGATCCGAAGGGCCGTGAGATGAACCTGACCACGTACTGCCTGACCGTGATGGTGGCGCGTGACGACGACGGCAACTCAATGCCGATTCAGCCCTGGGTTCCGGTAACCGAAGAAGACAAACGCCTGCGCGACCACGCCCGCGAGCTACTGGAAATCCGCGCCAGGATGCCACGAAACATGATCGCCAATCATCTGATGAAGACTCTCAGTCCCGCGGCAAAGCAGCCCTGACGAACCCGCGCCCACCCGACGAGGCCCCGGCAGGTCGCCGTCGGACAGGTGCTGGTTGGAGAGAGCTGGTTGCCTACCGCTCAGGGATCCACGAGGGAGCATTTGTCCCTGCGCCGGTGAGAGCATCGCAACGGACCAACTCCGTTCCTATGCGGTGTAGCGGGCATTGCATGTTGGTGTGGGATGGCCCTACCCCGCCCGAGGTTCCGGGATCCTGAACGGAAAATGCCGGGGCCGGCGCTGCCAATGCCACGAGCAGGGCGGCAACGGCAATGCCCGCCGGCCGCCATGCCCGATGTGTGGTTTGCATGATCTTGCCTTCCATTGAGT
>NZ_JAUNVV010000123.1:0-3416 GCF_030540645.1 Arthrobacter sp. | reverse complement strand
CCGAGGACGACTCCCATGCCATCTTGGACAACTACCTCGCCGCCGGCGGAAACTTCATTGACACGGCGGATGTCTACAGCGCCGGGACGTCTGAGGAAATCATTGGCCGCTGGCTGGCCAAGCGGAAGGATGCGCACCACCAGGTGGTCATCGCCACCAAGGGGCGCTTTCCCATGGGAACCTCACCGAACGACGTCGGAACCTCCCGCCGCCATCTGACCCGCGCGTTGGATAGTTCCCTGCGGCGCCTGGGCGTGGAGCAGATCGACCTCTACCAGATGCACGCATGGGACCCCATCACGCCGATCGAGGAGACACTGCGTTTCCTGCACGACGCCATTACCAGCGGCAAGATCGGCTACTACGGTTTCTCCAATTTCCTAGGCTGGCAGCTGACCAAGGCCGTCCACATTGCCAGGGCCCATGGATGGAACGCACCCGTGACGCTGCAGCCCCAGTACAGTCTGCTGGTGCGCGAAACCGAGTCGGAGATTGTGCCCGCCTCGCTGGACGCCGGGATTGGTCTACTGCCATGGTCCCCACTAGGCGGGGGCTGGCTCAGCGGCAAATACAAGCGCGACGAAACGCCAGCTAGTGACACGCGCGTGGGCGACAACCCGACGCGCGGCATGGAGGCGTGGCAGGAACGCAACGACAACCCGCACACGTGGGAGATCATCAGCGCCGTGGAGGACATTGCCGCGACCCACGGCACCAGCCCGGCGCAGGTGGCACTGGCGTGGTTGGCCAACCGCCCCGCCGTCACCTCGGTGATCCTCGGCGCCCGGACCACCGAACAACTTGCGGACAACCTTGCGGCTGCCCAGCTGGAACTCTCCGAGGAGGAAACCCGCCGGCTCACGGACATCAGCCAACCGCGCGTGGGCGTGTATCCCTATGGGCTCAAGGCGCAGGAACAGCGCAGCCGGAAGGTGGAAGGCGGCCGGTAAGCAGCGCACGACGGCGGCCATTGGGTTTGGGGGCGGGCGGTGCACAGCAACGGTCTAGGGTTGGACGATGCCTCTTGATTGGGAACAGATAGTTGTTGATGCGCTGGATCCGCAGGCCCTTGGACGCTGGTGGGCCGCTGCCTTGGGCTGGGTTGTCACGCTCGACAGCCATGAAGAGTTTGAGATTCGTCCAACTGTGGATTCAACGCCGGGGATGATCTTCGTCCCCGTGAAGGAAAGCAAGATGGCAAAGAATCGGGTGCATCCTGATTTCCGGCCAGACAACCAGCAGGTCGAGGTAGCGAGGCTGTTGTCGATGGGTGCCCGGCGCGCCGACGTCGGGCAAGGCGAACAGCCCTGGGTTGTTTTGCTCGACCCCGAAGGCAATGAGTTCTGCATTCTGAACACACCCGGCAGCTGACTGTCGTCTCAGCTGTACAACCACCAATGGGACAAACACGCTGGCAAGCAGACCCAATGCGATTTTTCCAGTCAGCCCGGAAGGGCGGGGACGAAGCTGTGTCACTGCAGGCTGGAACTGCCAAGAGTGCCATAGTGTTCAACACAGAGTGTTTTTCCAGTCGATGACTTCAATGACGAAGCAATACCTCAGAACACCAACAAAGGACACCCAATGCGCGCAAAATTCGTAATTCCCGCACTGACCGCCGCCGCAGCCCTGATGCTGACCGGTTGTGTCGATAACAGCGCCACCGCCCCGGGCGGCAGCGAGTCCGCCTCGGCAGACGCCGTCGTGGTTAAGAAGGATGATGCGATCGCTGCATCCCTTCCGGCCAAAATCAAGGAAGCCGGCGTGCTCAACGTGGGCATGGCCAACAACTACCCGCCGAATGAGTTCAAGGATGCCAACGGACAGCCTGCCGGCTGGTCTGTAGACCTGACCAACGCACTGGGCCAGGTCATGGGTTTGAAGGTCAACTTCGACATTGGCACGTTCGACAACATCCTTCCGGCCATCAATGGCGGCAAGGACGACATGGGCATGTCCTCGTTCACGGACACGCTGGAGCGCGAAAAGCAGGTCGACTTCGTCAACTACTACCTGGCCGGCATCCAGTGGGCCGCACCTGTGGGCAAGACAGTGGATCCTGATAATGCCTGCGGGTTGAAGGTTGCCGTGCAGGCAACCACGTACGAGGACACCCATGAAGTTCCAGCCAAGTCCAAAGCTTGCACGGATGCAGGCAAGGCGGCCATCACCATCTTCAAGTTTGACACCCAGGACCAGGCGACGAATGCCCTGGTGATTGGCCAGGTCGACGCGATGAGCGCAGATTCACCCGTCACGCTGTACGCAATCTCAAAGACGGACAAGAAACTCCAAACTGCTGGCGACGCCTTTGAAGTTGCCCCGTACGGGATGCCGGTCGCCAAGGACAGTGAATTCACGCCGGTGCTCCAAAAGGCCCTTCAGGCCCTGATCGACGACGGCTCCTACGGCAAGATCCTGAGCAAGTGGGGCGTGGAAAGTGGCGGAGTCAAGTCAGCCACCATCAACATGGCCGCGAAGGGCTAACCGCCCATGTCCACTTCAAGCCAAGATCCCATTTCATCAACGGCACCCGGACCGCCGGACGGCGCTGAAGACGGCGAGGTGGTCAAGGCAATCCCGCTTCGCCACCCGTGGCGTGTCTTCATCGCAGTTGTGCTGGTGGCCATGCTGGCTGTCTTCATCATCGATGCCGCCCAGCGCAAGGACTTTGGCTGGGCGGAAGTGGGCAAGTACATCTTCGACAAGCGGATCAGCCAGGCTGCACTGGTCACCCTCCAATTGACGGTCTACTCAATGGTCCTCGCCATTGCGCTGGGCCTGCTGCTGGCCATCATGCGGCTTTCGCCCAACCCTGTGGTGAAGAGTGTGGCGTGGCTCTACATCTGGATCTTCCGTGGCACCCCCGTCTACGTGCAGCTCGTGTTCTGGGGAATCGTTGCCCTGATCTACCCCGTGCTGACGGTGGGAATTCCATTCATGACTCCATGGATTTCCTTCGACAACTCAATCTTCACCAACCTGTTCGTCACCGCCATCATCGGACTGGCGCTCAATGAGGCCGCGTACATGTCCGAAATTGTCAGGGCGGGGCTCCTCTCCGTCGATGAAGGCCAGGAGGAAGCATCGCGGGCCCTGGCCATGTCGTGGGGGCAGACCATGCGCTACATTGTGGTGCCGCAGGCCATGCGCATCATCATTCCGCCCACCGGCAACGAGGTGATCTCGATGTTGAAGACCACCTCCCTTGTTACGGCAATCCCGTTGAGCATCGATCTCTACGGGGTATCCCGCGGCATATCCGCCGTCACATTCACACCGGTGCCGCTGCTGATCGTGGCCTGCATTTGGTATCTACTGTTTACGTCCATTTTGATGGTCGGCCAGCACTTTATCGAAAAGCGGTTCTCCCGCGGTTCCGGCCAGCGCAAGGCGGAGAAGGTTTCCGGCCCCCA
>NZ_JAUNVV010000122.1 GCF_030540645.1 Arthrobacter sp. | reverse complement strand
CGTAGAGGGTGGCGGCGCGTTGAAGTCCTATTGTGCGCAGGAGCTGCCCGCTACCCTCCGGCGAAGGGCGGGAGCACGTCCACGACGTCGCCGGGGCTCAATTGATGCTCCAGGTTTCGTGTGGATACCTCGTTGACGAGGAAACTGCACCGGGTGAGGATTTCCGCCAGCGGGGGAGTGTGCCCGGACGCAGAGACGGGGAACGACTCCGCGAGGTACCCTGAAAGCTCGGCCAACGTGAAGGGCTTGGTTCCGGCCAGGGCGGCTACGTCAAAGCGCTGTTCCTCAACCCCGGTGGCAGCTGCGGCGGCAGCAAAAAATCGTACGTTCATGCTCATCCTCCAATGGCGCTCATGCTGCGGTCCGGTTGGACAAAGTCGGCGTCACCCAGCCCTGGGTGGCCCATGCCGTGGGCGCGGGGCTTGGCCCACATGGCGTCCTGCCAGCGGGCAATGACGGCGTCGTCGTCAGCGGTGGTTTCCCCAGCACGCAGCAAGGCCAGCAAATCAACCTCTGTGCGTGAAAACAAGCAGCTCATGACCTTACCCTCGGCCGTGATCCGTGTGCGGCGGCAGTCGGCGCAAAACGGTTCGGTGACGGAGGCGATGATGCCAACAGTGCCCAAAAGTTCGGTGGACCCCTGCAGCCTGACTTCGAAGCGTTCAGCCGGGGCGCCGTCGCGGTCGCGCGGATCGGGGGACAGCTCAAAGGTGCCGGAGAGCAGGTCACGAATCTCCGCGGCCGTGATCATGCCTTCGCGCGTCCAGCCGTGGTCTGCGTCCAAGGGCATCTGCTCGATGAAACGCAGCTCGTAGCCTCTGTCAAGGCTCCACTGCAGCAGTTCGGCTGCGTGGCCGTCGTTGATGCCTCGCAGCAGCACGGCATTGATCTTCACGGGCCGCAGACCGGCAGCGGCGGCGGCCTCAATCCCGGCCAGCACCTGATCGAGGAAGGGGCGGCGGGTCAGCTGCAGGAAAGCGTCGTGGTGCAGCGTATCCATGGACACGTTCAGCCGCGTCAGCCCGGCATCGGCCAGTGCCTGCGCCTTCTTGGCCAGTCCCACACCGTTGGTGGTCAGCGAAATGGGCAGCTCGGGATGGTTCTTGCGCAGCGCGGCGATGATGTCCACGAGGTCTGCGCGCACTAGCGGCTCGCCGCCTGTCAGACGCAGTTCGCGTACGCCGAGGTTGTTCACGCCGAGCCCCACGAGCCTGACGATTTCAGCTGCTGTGAGCAGTTTGTCCTTTTTGAGCCATTCCAGGCCGGCCTCAGGCATGCAGTATTGGCAGCGCAGATTACATTTGTCGGTCAGGGACAGCCGCATGTCACTTGCCACCCGGCCGAACTGGTCCCGCAGGCCCGATTCTGCACCGCCAGTGCGCGGAACGCCGGGCCCGGGCGTGGGGCGCACCCCTGGCATGCCCAGATCAACGTGTTCAGTGTCCATGCTTCAACGCTACGCCATTATTTGCTTCCCGGCTTGCCGGTGTGGGAAGCACGACGGCGTCGACCGCCTCCTGCATTCGGCGCACCCCGGTCGTGGGCTAGGGAAAACCCTGGCGGGTTGCCGCACGTTCCGCCCCTGTGGCACCCCTCGCCTAGGATGGGAAAAGGGATGCCGCCCGGCCCCTCCAACGGAAGGAAGCCATGCGTAGAACCGTAGCCGAGCACCAAAAAGCCGTCGAGAACCTGTTGTCCGACGCGTGGAAAGCACTGCTTGACGCCAATGGCCACAATGTTGGTACGCCCGTACCGCTCCTGGAGGCACAGGGCCGTGTGTTGGCCACTGACCTGGTGGCCGCCATTGACCTGCCGCCCTTCGCCAATTCCCAAATGGACGGCTATGCCATCCACTTAGATTCTGGAAAGGTTGCGACTGTTGATGTGGCCGCATCAACCAGTTACCTAGTGGCGGCCACCATTGCCGCCGGAGTCGTCCCGGAGGAACTGGCCCCGGGCACGGCGGCGCCCATCATGACCGGTGCCATGCTGCCGCCGGGAGCCAACGCGGTGGTGCCCATCGAAAAGGCCCGCCCGGACACTTTCGCAGCCCCGGGGGAAACGGTGGAACTGCCCACCACGGCGCCGGGAACCTTTGTCAGGAAGCAGGGGAGCGACGTTCAGCAGGGCCAGACGGTCATTGCCGCAGGAACCCTCCTCAATGCTGCGCACCTTGGACTTGCAGCAGCTCTCGGCTGCACGCAGCTGCCGGTTGCACGCAAGCTACGGGTGCTGCTGCTCACCACAGGCGACGAGGTCCTGGCCCCAGGCGACCTGGTAGCTGCGGAGGGGCTTCCGCCGGGCATGATCTACGACGCCAACGCGGCATTGCTGCGCGCAAGTTTGGCAGATGCAGGTCTTGAGGTGGTGCAGTCCTATGTGGTCAGGGACGACCCGGCAGCGCTGCTGCGCCTTCTCGAGGCAAATGTGGGCAGTGTGGTGGGCCCGGACGGCAGGGCCGAACCCAGCTGTGAGCTGGTGATCTCGGTCGGGGGCATCAGTGCAGGTGCCTTCGAAGTGGTGAAGCAGGCCCTTGTCGACGGCGGACCGCAATCCGACATGGAGTTTTGTTCCGTGGCCCTGCAACCGGGCGGTCCGCAGGGGCTGGGCAGCTTTCGTGGGGTACCTTTTCTGGCCTTCCCGGGGAACCCCGTCAGCGCCTTCATCTCCGTTGAAATGTTCCTGCGCCCTGCCCTGGCCACGTTGCTGGGCACCCCGGTGCCGCGGCAGCGCGTACTTGCCACCTTGGAACATGCCCTGTCTTCCCCGGCGGGGAAGCAGCAGATCCGGCGCGGCATTTATTCCGGCCCCGCCTTCGAATCCGCACCGTCGGTGCGTGAGGTTGGCGGTCAGTCCTCACATTTGCTGGGTGCCCTGGCGAAGGCGAACGCCCTGATCACCATCCCTGCAGGTGTGACTGAATTGCAGGCGGGGGCAAAGGTGGAAGTATGGCTGTTGTGACTACCGAACAAACACCAGCCCTGACCCATGTGCGGCAGGACGGAACAGCCGCCATGGTTGACGTCTCCGCAAAGCCGGAAACCACCCGTGAAGCCACGGCCACCGGCACAGTGAGCACCACTGCCGACGTAATGAAACTGCTGGGTGCCGGTGGCCTGCCCAAGGGTGACGCGCTGGCCGTGGCACGCATTGCCGGGATCATGGGCGCCAAAAAGACCCCGGACCTCATTCCCCTGTGCCACCCGCTGCCCATCTCCAAGGCAACCGTGGACTTTGAACTCGAGGAAACTGCCGTCAGGGTGTTTGCCACAGTGAAAACCCGCGGCCCCACAGGGGTTGAAATGGAAGCTCTGACAGCCGTTTCAGTGGCTGCGCTCAACGTGTACGACATGATCAAGGCAGTGGACAAGCACGCCGTCATCTCAGACATCCACGTGCTGGCCAAAAGCGGTGGAAAAAGTGGTGACTGGACACTTGAGCAAACACCCGCCGAAGGAAACCCCGCATGAGCGCCTGCGAACCCGGTGCCTCCTTGGGCACGGCAGCGATCGTGATCGCCTCAACCCGTGCAGCATTGGGCGTCTATGACGACGAAACGGGCCCGGTCATCACAGATTGGCTGACAGAGCACGGCTTTGACACCATGGCACCCGTGGTGGTCCCGGACGGCGCCCCGGTCGGCGCGGCCCTGCGAGCAGTGCTCACGCAACACCCCGCCGTCGTCATTACCAGCGGCGGCACCGGCCTGAGCCCGGATGACCAAACCCCGGAGATGACGCTGCCCCTGCTGGATCGCGAAATCCCCGGCATCATGGAGGCCGTCCGTGCCGCCGGTCTGACGAAGACACCCATGGCTGCGCTCAGCCGTGGGCACGCCGGTCTGGCCGGGGGAACGTTCGTCATCAACCTGCCTGGATCGCCGTCGGGGGTCATGGACGGGCTGGCCGTGCTGGACCCCATTATCAAACACCTTTGCGCGCAGGTAGGCGGACACCATGGGCACTAACGTTGACGTGGTTTACGCCGCACTGAGCGCCAAGGCGATCTCCGTCGACGCTGCCATCGCGGCCGTGGAATCGGACACGGCAGGCGCCGTCGTCAGCTTCAGCGGCGTGGTCCGCAACCACGACGGCGGCAAGGACGTCACGCGGTTGAGCTACAGTGCCCATCCACTGGCCACCGGCGTGCTAAACGGCATCGTGTCCTCCCTGGCCGACGGCACCGCAGACCCCGACGGCCACCCCGTGCGGGTCTGGGTGGCGCACCGCGTGGGGCCGCTGGAAATTGGCGAACCCGCGCTGGTCTGCGCCGTGGCGTCCTCGCACCGGGCTGAAGCCTTTGAACTGTGCTCCACCCTCGTGGAACGAATAAAGGCCGAGGTGCCTATCTGGAAGGAACAGTTCTTCAGCGACGGCAGCGTCGAATGGGTGGGGGCCGGAACCGTGCCGGAGCCGGGCACGCAAGAAAACCAGTAGGCTTAAACGCATGACTGAAATGCTGAAGGTGGCCGTGCTCGGCGCCAAGGGACGAATGGGAACGGCTGCCGTGGCGGCCATAGCGGCGGCACCGGATCTGGAACTGGTGGCTGCCCTGGGCCGCAACGACCCACTGGAGACGCTGCGTGACTGCGGCGCCCAGGTCATTGTCGACCTGACAGTCCCGGACTCCACCGAAGCCAACGTCCGCTTTGCCGTGGAAAACGGCATCCATGCGGTAGTGGGCACCACCGGCTGGGACGCCGCGCGACTGGCCAAGCTCGGGGAACTGCTGGCGCAGCACCCCGCCGTTGGCGTTCTCATCGCCCCCAACTTCGCGCTGGGTTCGGTGCTTGCCACCCGCTTCGCTGCACAGGCCGCTCGGTACTTTGACTCGGTGGAGATCATTGAATTGCACCACCCGCGCAAGGTCGACGCCCCCTCCGGCACGGCCCTGCGCACAGCCCAGCTGGTGGCCGCGGCCCGCAAGGCAGCCGGCGTCCCGGCAGCCCCGGATGCCACCACCAGCGAGATGGACGGCGCCCGCGGCGCAGCTGTGGACGGCGTCCCCGTCCACAGCGTGCGGCTGGCCGGGCTCGTGGCCCACCAGGAAGTGCTGTTCGGCAGCCATGGCGAGGCGCTGACCATCCGCCACGACTCCTTCAACCACGAATCCTTCATGCCGGGGGTCCTGCTCGGCGTGCGCACCGTGGGCACCCGCCCCGGCCTGACCGTGGGCCTTGACGGCTACCTCGACCTGGAAGGCTAGGGTCGTGGCCAAACCGACACAGTCCAAATTGACGCTGTCCAAAACGAAAATCTGGGTGGGGCTCATTTGCCTCCTGCTCGTGTTTTACATGGTCGTCATGCTCCAGCGAGCCGTGCTGCTGCTGGCCGCTCCCGAGTGGATCGCCAAGCTGATGGGCTTCGGCTTTCTCGTGATTCCGCTGGTGGCCGCCTGGGCGCTCATCAGCGAAGTCCGCTTTGGCGCCACGACCGAACGCATGGCCAAGGTCCTGGAGAACGAGGGCGGGCTGCCCGAAGACAACCTGCCCCGCACCCCCGGCGGCCGGATTGTCCGTGAGGCAGCCGACGCGGAGTTTGAAAAGTACAAGCTCGCAGCTGAGGCCGCACCGCTGGACTGGCGCTCCTGGTTCCGGCTCTCCTGCGCCTATGACGCGGCCGGCGACCGCAAGCGCGCCCGCCAGTCCATGCGCGACGCCATCGTGATCTTCCGCGAGGCGTAAGCATGGCCACCGCACACAACCTTGCCGACGGCGTCGAGCTTTCCTACGACACAGTGGGGGAGGGCCCGCCCATTTTATTGGTCCACGGCAGTGCCCTGACCAAGGCGATTTGGCGTGGATTTGGCTACACGAAGGCGCTGCGGGAGCACTACCGGGTCATCACGATGGACCTGCGCGGCCACGGTCGCAGCGCTAAGCCGCACACCGCAGCGGCGTACGCCATGGACACGCTGGTGGCCGACGCCCTGACCGTGCTGGATGCCGCCGGAGCCGAGCAGGCCCACTTTGGCGGCTACTCGGTGGGTGGGCGGTTGGGCTTTTCGCTGGCAGCGGCCGCCCCCGAACGGCTGCTGTCCCTGACAACTTTTGGTGGGACATACAGGATTCAGCCCGGCAGTGTGGGCCAGCTTTTCTTTCCCGAGTACGACGCCGCCCTCGGCTCAGGCGGCATGGACGCCTTTGTCGCGGGCTGGGAAGCGCACATGGGCGCGAGCCTCGACGGCCAGACAAGAGCTGCCTTTTTAGCCAATGACGGCCAGGTGCTGCGGGCCTACTTTGCCCAAACCGAAGCGGAGCCGGCCATCCCCGAGGACATCCTGGCAGCCATCGACGTACCGGCGCTGCTCATGGCTGGCACGGCGGACCGGGCGCGGTTGGAAGATTCCCGCCGCGCAGCCACCCTCATGCGCCAGGCCCGCGTGGTTGAACTGCCGGGCCGAAACCACGGCACCACTCTGCTCCCGGCCCAGCCGGTGCTGGATGAATGGCTGCCGTTCCTGCAACGCCATTAGT
>NZ_JAUNVV010000020.1 GCF_030540645.1 Arthrobacter sp. | reverse complement strand
TCCTCAACACTGAGCATCATGCTGCTGTGCTGGAGGTTGAAGAAGCGGATCACAATCCGGCGGCCGTTCACATTCCACACACATGCCGGCACTACAGGATCATGCCAGGGGTTGGTCGGCTCGCCATAAAGCGCCGTCAACTGGCGGTGAAAGTCCTCAAAGCCTTGGCGGGTGGAGGGGTTGTCCGTGTCCATGGAGGAGTAGAGGTGCATACTGATACCCACGAAGCGCCCGTTGTGGGAGGTCCAAGACGACATAATCTCACGCGGCTTCTCCCCGATGCCCAGTGAGTAGTGATGCGTCTCTGTCGCAGTGGCGGCATCGTCCCAGCTGGCCCCGGAGGTGAAGCCTAGATCCAAGAACAACGTCTTTCTGTCGAATTCAGAGCGCGGCCACCTGCCGTCGACCATCCTTTCGATGAGCCCCACAATCTCGGCGGGATCGGGAACCAACGTTGTCAAAGGCTGCTGTGCGTCCATAAACGCAACGCTACCGCCACCGGAGGAATATTCCCATAGCCGCAACCTTATAGTTATCCGTGCATCCGGTTGCCCTGGACTAGTCCTCGTCGGTGAAGACCCAGTCGAGCATGTCAAACACAAACTCGCTGAACGTGCCTTCTTCGTTGACCCATGCGCCAGTGGCATTATTCCGTCGCCACACGATGGGATCCGGGACATCGGCCTGATCCACCAGCATGCCCCAGGTGTAGGCCTCGTCCTCGTCTTCTAGGAACAGCAGGTAGCCGTCCTCAATTTCAAGCTCCTCGGGATCCCAGAAGTAGTAGTACGCCTCCATGAGCTCTTCACAATTGCCCAAGGCGTGCAGAAATTCACGCAGCACCAGCGGCACCTTGATCTGCAATTCCTTAAAGACCGTGTCAAGGTCCACCAGCGTGATGCCGTCAGCCTCCTGCCACGGCTCCGCCAGGTACAACGGCACCAGGCCGCGGAACTTCTCTACGAACATGTCAGACATTCAAATCTCCGAAAATTGGCGTGCACTGCTCCAAGGACAATTCTAGCTGCGGCGGGGACGCCGTGCCGCCCAACTCCGGGCCGCTAAGGGAGCGTGCCAGCCATACCGGAGGCTGAGCAGCCGGAACGCGAAAACGACGACGGCGGCAACGGTTCCGGTTGCCAGGTTCAGCCATCCCACATGCCACAGGACAGTGGCCAGGGCGGCACCGGCAAAGGCGGGGATGGCATAAAGATCCTTGGGGTCAAAGACCTTCGGTACGTCATTGGCTGTGATGTCACGCAGGATGCCACCGCCCACAGCAGTGGTGACGCCCAATAGGATCGAGGCAACGGGGTTCATCCCGGCCTCCAGCGCCTTCAGCGTGCCGGTGATACAAAACAGAGCCAACCCTCCGGCGTCGAACATGAACAGGGGGCGGCCGCTGCGCTTGACGTTCTTGACGGTGAAATAGACCAGGAGGGCGGCAGCCACGGGAGGCACCAAGTACAGCTGGTTGGTAAACGCGGCTGGCGGGCCCTGATCAAGAATGATGTCCCTGACCACCCCGCCACCCAAACCAACCATGGAACCAAGCAGCACCGAGCCCACGAGGTCGAAGCCTTTGCGGGCTGCGAGCAGGCAACCGGAAACAGCGAAGAAGAAGACGCCCAGAAGGTCGAGCATGAGCGGAAGGTCAAAGGTCATGGGTGCATTCGATAGGGGGTGGCGAAATGGGGGAGGCCGCATCAAGCCTACGCGGCGCCGCAGATATGCGGCTAATCCTCCGGGACTTGGACGGGGCGCTTGCTGGCCAGTGCTGCCTTCAGCTGCATGTTTTCAGTTTCCAGATCCAGCACCAGCCGGATGCCCGCGAGGTTGAGCCCCGCGGACAGGAGCTCAGTGATTCGCGCCAGAACCATCAGATCCGTCTCACTGTAGCGGCGGGTTCCTCCAACGGTGCGCTCCGGCTGCACAAGGCCCCTGCGTTCGTAAAGCCGCAGGTTTTGCTGACCGATCCCGAGGAGTTCAGCCGCAACTGAGATGGCGTACGCGCCGCGATCCTGTGGACTCTCATTTCCCACCAGTAGCCAGCTCCTTGCGTTGCCTTGACTATGTTGCGTCTGCGTTCTATCTTAATTTCGTCACGAAGTTTCGGAAGAACTTCTTGCACCAATGTTTCATCTATGTTATAAAAAATCTATACCTTCCACCACAGATCGTGGAGGGGACCAACAAGTGAAAATGGCACCAAGTTCCACTGAGATCCAGTGGCGTTGAAAAGGAGTGAATTGCCATGTTGATGCGTACAGACCCGTTCCGTGAACTTGACCGTCTTGCCCAGCAGGTACTCGGCACTGCAGCCCGTCCAGCGGCGATGCCGATGGACGCTTGGCGTCAAGGTGACACTTTTGAGGTGGAGTTCGACCTGCCTGGAGTGAGCCCGGAGTCGATCAACCTGGATGTGGAACGCAACGTGGTCACCGTCAGGGCCGAACGCGAGGGTCTGGACGGGGACAGGGAAATGTTGGCCGCCGAGCGGCCGCGCGGGGTATTCAACCGCCAGTTGGTCCTGGGGGAGAACCTGGACACGGAGAATATCCAAGCAAGCTATGACACCGGTGTGCTGCGACTGCGCATTCCGGTGGCAGAAAAGGCCAAACCGCGCAAGATCGCCATCACCACGCAGCAGAAGGAGGGGGAACGTCAAGCCATCAATGCCTGATCACTACAACTCGCAACCACGGAGTAAGAACAGGAACTGATAGAAAGGCGGTTTCTCTGAACCTTGCTTAACTGCGACGAAAATTCAGCGGTCCCCGGCCAGATCCACGGCCGGGGACCGCTGCTCGTTCCGGACTACTAACCCATCGAAACCCGAAGGACTAGTGTGGCGGTATGAATGCTGCACCGCCGCTCATCCACATCCATGACTTCCACATGCACTTTGGCTCCAAGAAGGTCATTGAGGGGCTGAGCTTTGACGTTGCCCGAGGTGAGACCTTCGGGTTCCTGGGCAGCAACGGCAGTGGAAAGACGACGACGATCCGTGCCCTGCTGGGCATCTACCGTCCCACCTCGGGAACCCTTGAGATCAACGGGAAGGTGTTCAGTGACGACTTCGGCTCCCGGCTTGGGTACCTGCCGGAGGAGCGGGGGCTGTATAAAAAAGAGTCGGTGCTTGACGTCATGACCTACTTCGGCCGGCTCAAGGGGCTGTCGAAACAGAACGCGCAGGTATTTTCCCGGCAGTACCTGGACAGGGTGGATCTGGCGAACAAGGCCGATGTGCGCGTGGACAAGCTTTCCGGCGGGGAACAGCAAAAGATCCAGCTGGGTGTGACCATCATGAACGAACCCGAACTCCTCATTCTCGATGAACCCACCAAGGGCTTTGACCCTGTCAACAGGCGGCTCCTGATGGACATCATCGAAGAGCGCAAGGAAGCCGGTGCCACGGTCATGATGGTCACCCACCAAATGGAGGAGGTGGAGCGGTTGTGTGACCGGATCATCCTCCTCAAGGACGGCAGGGCCGAGGCCTACGGAACCATCGATGAGGTGCAGAATCAATTTGGCGGGCGCACCATCAAACTCAAATACTCCGGGAACCTGCCAACCTCGCCGCACTACAAGGTGGCTTTGCATGAAACGAACTATGCGGAGCTGTCCGTGGATGAGAGCATCGACGAGGCGCAGATACTCAAGGAACTGGTGCTGGCCGGCGTGGTGGTGCGCGGATTTGTGGCAGCCAAACGCAGCCTGGATGACATCTTCATCCAGATCTACGGCGAAGACGTGGCATCCGGAAGCACCGGCACCGCACCCGCCGGCAACAGCCACGGGCAGGTGAAGTGACATGGCCCGCCATAACCTGGGCACGGTAGTTCAATTCGAGTTCACCAGGACCGTGAAAAAACGTCGCTTCTGGATTGCCACACTGGCCATTCCGGTGCTGCTGGCCATTGTCTTCGTGCTGGTCTTTGTCAGCACTTCTTCAGCACAGGACCGCACCGAACAACAAAAAAACCAGAGCCTCGACTTCAGCTATTCCGACGCTTCGCAGCTCATTGATCCGGCCATTGCCACAGCGATGGGTGGGCGCATCGAGACCAGCCCGGGCACCGCCGTCGAACGTGTGAAGGAAGGCAAACTCAATGCCTATTTCAGTTTCCCGGCCAGCATCACGAAGGAACCGGTGCTGGTCTATGGCATGGATCAGGGCATTTTCAAGAACGGCACGTACGACGCCGTGGCCAAGCAGCTGGTCATTCTTTCGGCCCAGGAAAAGGTGGGCTCGGCTGAACTGACGGCCGCCGTGCAGGGAAATTTCAGCACCGAAGCGCAAACGTTCAAGGACGGCCAACCCTCCGGCGGCTTGGAAACCGTGGTGCCGCCGCTGCTGTTCCTGGTGCTGTTCTATGTGGTGATCATCCTGCTGGCCAATCAAATGCTGGCGTCAACGCTGGAGGAGAAGGAGAACCGGGTCACCGAAATGATCCTGACTACCCTTGACCCGACAACGCTGGTGGTGGGCAAGGTGATTTCGTTGTTCCTTGTCGGTGCGGTGCAGGCGCTGGTGTTTTCCACGCCCATGCTGCTGGGCTATGTGTTCTTCCGCGGGCAGCTGGCCATCCCGGACTTTGACCTTTCCGCGCTGCAATTCCAGTTCCTACCGATGATGGTGGGCGCGCTGCTGTTTATTGGCGGTTTCATCCTCTTTACCGGCGTACTGGTGGGCATTGGGGCCGTCATGCCCACGGCCAAGGATGCGGCTGCCGTGTTTGCCCCGGTCATGATCATGATGTTCGTCCCGTTTTACATTGTGACCCTGGTGGTCAGCGACCCCGGCTCCTTGATTGTGCAAGTCTTCACGTTCTTCCCCTTCACGGCGCCCATCACCGCCATTCTGCGCAACGCGTTTGGCTCACTCAACGGCGTCTCGGCGGCCATTGTGATTGCGGAACTATTCGTGTTCGGCCTGCTGGCCTTGCGCGTTGCCGTGCACTTGTTCCGCTACGGCTCCATCGAGTATTCCCGCAAGCTCTCGCTGCGCAGGGCCTTCACGAAAAAGGGCTGAGCGTCCTAATCCTTCTTCTTGTCTTTCTTCTCGAACGTCTCCAGGAACGCCCGGCGGGGGTGTTCAATGCCCGGCAGCGCGGTGAGGTCGCGCTTGCTGAAGGCGCCGACAATCCACGCCGAAAACACATGCCATTTGCGGTTGAAGGTTGGCACGGCAAGACCGTGGTACATCCTGTCGACGATCCAGGCGGGCCTGTTTTTAAGTTCAATACCCAGCACGACGGCGGCACCCCGGCCAACCCCATAGCTCGCCAAGGTACCCAGGGACTTGTGCTTGAATTCTGCAGGAGGCTTGCCTTCCAAGGCAGCCGCAATGTTCTGCGCCAGCACTTTCGCCTGGCGCACGGCGTTTTGGGCGTTGGGTGCGTAGAAGGCTGGCTGCTTTTCGGCAGTCGCGTCGGGGACTTGGGCGTTGTCGCCAGCCGCCCAGACGCCTGGCACGGGCACGCCGTCGTCGTCGATGACCTGAAGCTTGGCATTGGCACTGACATGCCCCTTGGGGCCGCGGGGTACGTCGGTGTCATCCAATACAGGGTTTGGCTTGACCCCCGCCGTCCAGACAATGGTGTTCGCGGCGAAGGTGCTGCCGTCGCTGAGGACTACCTGCGAATCCACGCAGGACTTCATCGTGGTCTCCAGACGAACGTCGATACCGCGCTCACGCAGCTGGGCAAGAGTGAACTTTGAGAGTTTAGGGCCCACCTCCGGTGCCACCCGGTCCAAGGCTTCCACCAGCACCCAACGCAGTTCGCTACGGTTCAGTGACGGGCGTTCATCCACTGCGAGCTTGGCCAGGTCACTGAGCTCGCACAGGGCTTCCACCCCCGTGTAGCCGCCACCCACGAAAACAAACGTCAAGGCCTTCGCCCGCACTTCCGGGTCGGTGGAGGATGCTGCAAGGGCAATGTTTCCCAACACTTGGTTGCGGACGTGGACGGCCTCCGCAAGGGTCTTGAAACCGATGCCGTGATCGGCCAAACCCGGCGTGGGAAAAGTCCTGCTGACTGCGCCCATGGCAAGGACTACGTGGTCAAAAGCCACTGTGGAGGTTTCGCCGCTGAGTGATTCAAGGCGGGCAGTGCGTCCTGCCACGTCCAGCGAGAGGAGCCGTCCGCGAAACAGGTCCATGCCCTTCAGTGCACGGGTCAGATCCACCGCAACGCTGCGGGCGTCAAGCTCGCCCCCAGCCACCTCCGGCAGCAGAGGCTGGTACGTCATGTACGGGTTGGGTTCAACCACCGTGACTCGCGCCTTGCCTGGGGGAAGTGCGCGGCGCAGCCCCCAGGCGGTGTAGAGGCCGACGTATCCGCCGCCAAGAATAAGGATGTGAGGGGACTGCTTGGGTGTCATGACCGCTCCTGGATTGCTGACTGTTCACCGTAGCCGTTCGGCTGCCTTCCCTTCCACGATCGCCCTGTTGGGCACGGACGTCAATGACCGGCCGTGCCGTGCCCTTGACGCGCTGGCCTCACAGGGCTCTAATGGCCACATGGGGAGGCAGCGCAAAGGTGACGGTCCAACGGACCGGCCGCGCAGGGGAGAATCGGCCCGCGCGGCCTCCATCCTGCCAGTTTCCGGCCCTCCGGCACGTCCTCTGATGGCGCCGTTGCAGCGCCGGGTCCTGTGGGTGGCCATCCTCGCATCTTTTGTGGCGTTTCTTGACGGTGCCATTGTCAATGTGGCACTTCCGGCCATCGAAGATGATCTCGGTGGTGGCCTGCCAACTCAACAATGGGTGGTTGATGCCTACCTGCTGACCCTGGGAGCCTTGATTCTCCTGGCAGGTTCACTCTCCGACAACTTTGGCAGGATCCGCATACTTCGTCTGGGGTTGGCCATTTTTGGTATCGCATCGCTGGCCTGCGCGGTGGCACCTACCGGGGGGCTACTCATTGCTGCCCGTGCCGTTCAGGGTGCCGGGGCCGCACTCCTGGTGCCCAGCTCGCTGGCCCTGATCACCTCCATTTTCAACGGTCCGGGCAGGGCCAAGGCCATCGGAACGTGGACCGCCTGGACGGGAACCGCTTTCGTCGCCGGCCCGCTGCTTGGAGGGGTGCTGGTGGAGTACATCAGTTGGCGGCTGGTGTTTGCGATCAACGTCATTCCCATCGCCGTCACGTTAGTGCTCCTTATGGGACTGGGGCGAACCCGGCCGGCTGCCGGAGCATTCGACGCCGGGAAAGGACACCCGCCGGTCGACGTCGTCGGCGCCGTCCTGGCGGCGGTGGGACTGGCCGGCACAGTGTTTGCCTTGATTGAGCAGCAACGCCTCGGCTGGCAGAACCCCGCCGTCTTTCTCCCGTTCGTAATGGGGATCCTGCTGCTGACTGCGTTCCTGCTCTGGGAAGCCAAGGCACGGCACCCCATGATGCCTCTGGTCCTGTTCCGGGCCCGCAATTTTGGTGTTGGCAATCTGGCCACGGCCTTTGTCTATGCGGGAGTGTCGCTGGGCCCGCTCATGGTGGTGATCTTCCTGCAGGAGGTTGCCGGATTCACGGCCGCGCAGGCTGGGCTGGCAACACTGCCGGTGGCGGTGCTTTCCATGTTCCTTGCAGGTGTGTTCGGAGGGTTGTCCGGGCGGTACGGCCCGCGACTGTTCATGGCGGTGGGCCCGGTTGTAGCCGGGATCGGCTTTTTGTTGATGATGACAGCCGGTGAGCCGTTTAACTTCTGGCTGCAGATGCTTCCGGGCATGGTTCTGTACGGCCTTGGCCTTGCCGTGACTGTGGCGCCGCTGACCTCGGCGATCCTCAGTGCGGTCCCTCCGCTGCAAAGCGGCATTGGTTCGGCAGTGAATAACGCAGTCTCCCGGGTGGCGGGCCTGGTCGCCATCGCCTTGGCCGGGATCATCGTTGGTACAGCGCTGGATATTGACTCGTTCCGGCGCATCATGGCGGTGGTTGCTGTTCTGCTGGTGATCGGAGGGGCCATCTCCGCCGTCGGAATTACCAACAAGGACGCCGGTGGCTTCATACCCGACGAATCGGCTGCCTGCTGCCAGGACAAGACCACTCCCGGAGCCGTCGCCGCCGGGTCCGGACAGAGCGGCTTCGGGCAGCCGCGCAAAGGACAATATGCCGCAAAATTTGGGGCGGCCGGACACAGATCCGGCCGCCACGGACCGTTACAAGCACATTAGGAGAAACCATGGACGCCAGAATCCCCGCTACGGCGGCAGACATCATGAGCAGCCCGGTGATAGCCATCCCCGGGGACACGGCAGTGGCCGAGATCGCGGATTTGCTCCGCGCCAACAGGATCAGCGGCGTGCCCGTCGTGGACGACTCGGGCCACGTCCTCGGATTGGTCAGCGAATTTGACCTGCTCGCGAAAGAGGGGGCAACGGCAGCATCCCTCATGACCACCGCCGTCATCTCCGTCAGCGCGGGAACCAGGATCGCAGATCTGCGGCACCTGCTGATCGAAAAACGAGTCCGGCGGCTCCCGGTTCTGGAGGACGGCCGAGTCGTGGGAATCGTGAGCCGTGGAGACATTGTCTCGCTGCTTGCCACGGAATGGGTGTGTGCGGTGTGTGGGGAACCCGTACGCGGGCCCACCCCGCCGGACAAATGCCCCCGTTGCCAGGCCGACGGCAGCCGGTTTGAACTTCATGAACAGTCGCCCGGGACCTGACAGTCCCCTCACAGCAGGCCCGGCAACCGGGCACCACTCAGCACAGCACTGCCAGAGCTACGCAGGCTTGAAGGAGAACCACAATGAAACAGTCGAGGACGGCGGAAGCCGAGCAGTTGGTGGAGTTTTACCGGCGGATGGTACTCATCCGCAAGTTCGAATTGAGCGCGGACCAGATGTACAAACGGGCCAAGGTCGGCGGCTATTGCCACTTGAACCTGGGCGAAGAGGCGTCAGTGGTGGGGCTGATGGACGCATTGCGGCCCACTGACTACCTTTTCACCAACTACCGCGACCATGGCTACGCCCTGATGCGTGGCATGGACACCGGCAAGGTCATGGCTGAACTTTTTGGCAAGACCACCGGCGTCTCCAAAGGACGTGGCGGGTCCATGCACTTGTTCGACACTGAGAAGCGGATGCTCGGCGGCTATGGGATTGTGGGCGGCCAGATCCCCCCGGCGACTGGCGCGGCGCTGGCATTGACGTACCGGGGTGCACCGGGACCGGATGCTGAGGCCGTCATGTGCCAGATGGGGGACGGGACCACTAATATTGGCGCCTTCCACGAATCGCTGAACCTGGCGGCCGTGTGGTCGCTGCCCATTGTCTACGTGGTCATTAACAACAGGCTTGGCATGGGCACCACCGTGGAGATGGCGGCAGGGGAGCCGGAACTGTACAAGCGTGGCGCCTCTTACCGGATTCCCGGGGTCAGGGCCGACGGCGGGGACGTCCTGGCTGTGCGCCAAGCAGCCACCGAAGCACTGGACCAAGCCCGGACTGAGCGCCGGCCAGCCTTGCTGGAATTGATGAGCTACCGGTTGCGCGGCCACTCCGTGGTTGACCCGGCACGGTACCGTTCAGCGGCGGATGTTGAAACTGCCCAAGAGGCGGATCCGGTGCCGGCATTGCGTGCCCGGCTGATTGCCGATGGCACGCTCACCGAAAAGCAGACAGCGGCCATTGAAACCAAAGTGGATGGTGAGGTGGCGGCGGCCGTGGCGTTCGCGGATGCGGGGCCTGACCCCACCCCTGATCAACTCTTCGACTACGCGTATGCAACCCCGGTACCCAATGCGCCCACGGCACTTCCCGGCGAAAGGATGGTGGTGCTGCCATGAGCACAGAAGCAGACAAGACAACGCTGGTCACTTACCGGCAGGCCCTGAACGACGCCCTCCGGAGCGAGATGAGCCGCGATGACAAGGTGATCCTCGTAGGTGAGGAAATCGGCATCTTTGAAGGTTCCTACAAAATCACGGCAGGGCTGTTGACCGAATTCGGCCCGGAACGAGTCAGGGATACTCCCATCGCGGAGGAGGGCTTCGTGGGGGCGGCCATCGGTGCCGCGATGCTGGGCATGCGCCCGGTGGTGGAGATCATGACACTGAACTTCAGCCTGATCGCCATCGACCAGATCGTGAACCACGCAGCGAAGATCTACGGCATGTTCGGTGGGCAGCAAAGCGTGCCCATGGTGATTAGGATGCCAGGCGGCGGCGGGCAGCAGCTGGCTGCCACACACTCACAAAACCTGGAGGTCTGGTACGCGCACGTACCCGGGCTCAAGGTGGTGGCACCCTCCACCCCCGCCGACGCCAAGGCCTTGCTGCTGGCGGCCATCAGGGACGACGACCCCGTCATCTTTCTGGAGAACCTGGCCCTGTACAACACGAAGGGCGAGGTCCCCGCAGGTGACGTGCCGGCGGAAATTGGCCGGGCCGCCGTCGTCAAGGAGGGTACCGACCTGACGGTCATCGCGTACTCGCGGGCCACGACCATCGCTGTTGAGGTGGCTCGCCAGATGGCGGAGGAAGGTATCTCCGTGGAGGTCGTGGACTTGCGCAGCCTGCGCCCCCTTGACCGTCCCACCATCTGTGCCTCCGTGCGCAAGACTGGCCGGGCGGTGGTGCTGGAGGACGACTGGCTCAGCTACGGGATCGGTGCGGAGATCTCGGCCACTTTGATGGAGGGTGCGTTCGACTACCTGGACGCGCCCGTGCGCAGGGTGGCGGCGGCCGAAGTCCCGCTCCCGTACGCGAAACCCTTGGAACGCCGTGCCCTGCCCGATGCCGGGGACCTGCGCCGCGTGATCCTTGAACTGCTCGATGACACAAGTTTCGAAAGCTAGGAGGACCCCATGCCAGAGGTAATTATGCCCCGCCTTTCCGACACCATGGAGGAAGGGATTCTGGGTCGTTGGCTCAAGCACGAAGGCGACACAGTCAAGGCCGGCGACGTTATCGGTGAGATTGAAACGGACAAGGCCACGATGGACTTGGAGGCGTTTGACGACGGCGTGCTGGAGCGTCTGCTGGTGGCCGAGGGCGCCACTGTGGCCATCGGCCAGCCTGTCGCATTCATTGGTGACGGCAGTGGTACCGGCGCTGGTTCTGCTCCTGACGCCGCTGCTCCGGAAGGCGGCGGTTCGGCAGAGGTGGCCTCGCCCGCAAGCGAGGGCCTGGCCCCGAAAAGTGCTGCCCACTCCGATGCCGACGCCCACGGTCATGCCGATGGCAGGGTGTTCGCATCTCCGTTGGCGCGCAAGATGGCGGTGGAACGGGGCCTTGATCCTGCGGATATTAAGGGCACCGGTCCCGGTGGCCGGGTGGTCAGAGCAGACGTTCTGGCCGCAGGGGAACACGCCCCTGGCGACCATGCCGCCGGCGACCACGGTGCTGCTGCCAGCCGAAATGAGAAGGCCCCCTCGCCGTCGTCCACGCCTGCACCTGCGACTGGCTCTTCACCTGCTGCACAGGAGGACTCGGTTGAGATCCCGTTGACGCAGATGCGCAAGGTCGTGGCCAAACGGCTGACCGAGAGCTCTGCGGTGCCGCACTTCTTCCTGACGGCCGTGGTTCAGATGGATGCGCTGCTGGAGTTCCGCAGTGGAATCAATGCGAGGTTTGCGGATGTGGGGGTCAAGGCGAGCGTCACCGACCTGCTGGTGCGCGCCTGTGCGGTGGCGCTGCGGGCACACCCGGTGGTGAATTCGTCGTGGGCCGGTGACAAGATCTATCAGCATCGGCACGTCAACGTGGGCCTGGCCGTTGCGGTGCCGGACGGCCTGATTGTGCCTGTGGTGCGGGATGCGGACAGGAAGGGCCTGGCGGAGATCGCCACGGAAACACGGGACTTGGCCAGCAAGGCCAGGGAAGGGACCTTGACGCTGCAGCAGTTCAGCGGCGGGACGTTTACGGTCAGCAACTTGGGCATGTTCGGGATCGACAATTTCACGGCCATCATCAACCCGCCCGAAGCGGCGATCCTCGCCGTGGGTGCAACGTCGGAGGAGCCGGTGGTGCGCGACGGTGAACTCACCACACGGAAAGTACTCAAACTCACCCTGACGGTGGACCACCGGGTTCTCGATGGTGCCACAGCGGCCGCGTTCCTGCAGAACCTCAAGCAGATCTTGGAGGACCCGATGCGGATAGTACTCTAAAGCCACACCGGCCGGCAGCGAGGCTTCCAACTAACGTACATTGGCAGCAAGATCAGCCCGCACGCCGGCAGCCCGGCCAGAAGGAGTTTGCCCATGAACACGTCACGAGTCGATGCAGCCCCACCAAGCGTGGACACTTTCATGATCGCGTGCGCCCACGGCACCAACAACGCTGAGGGCCAACAGCGCATCAATCAGGTCAGGGCCGAAATTGCTGAACTTCGGCCGGGTTTGCGGGTCCTTGAGGCATACGTTGACGTTCAAGAGCCCGCGCTCCCCGACGTGGTGGCGAGCGTGGCGCCAGGGGTGCGGGCCGTCGTCGTGCCGCTGCTGCTCACGGTGGGATTCCATGTGCAGGTGGACATTGCCGAAGCCGTTGCCAGCCGTTCGGACACGGTGGCCGCCGCACCGCTGGGGCCTGATCCCCGCCTGGCCAAACTGCTGGATGAGCGGCTCGGGAAACTACCGCATGGCTGGGGGATTGTGTTGGCCGCTGCCGGGTCCTCACGCCCGGAAGCTGCCGAGCAGATTGAAGTGCTGGCTGCTGATTTGGCTGTGCGCCGCCCGGAGCGGATCGTGGCGGCGTACGGTGCAAGCGCGCGCCCATCGATACCGGAAGCGGTCGCACAGCTGCGCGCCGAGGGTGCGGCCGGGGTTGCCGTGGCGTCCTATCTATTGGCACCGGGCTATTTCCACGACCAACTGGCCAACGCGGGAGCCGACCTGGTGTCTGAACCGCTGCTGCCCTCGCAACTGCTGGCCGAGTTGGCCTTGGAGCACTTCGACGCAGCCATTTCCGCAGCATCGAGGGCCTGATTAGCGCGGAGCTGTCGGCTTCTGCGCACGCCCCGGCTCCAACCATGCGCATGCGCCTTCATGCGCATGGTTAGAGCCCAGCGCCGCGCAGAAGCTGATAGTCCTGCGCGTCAGGGGAGGCCCGGCGTCGTGCGTGGCAGGAAAAGCCGCTCCGCCGGGCAAGCACAGAGCCGCGGTAAATGGTGCGTGTGACGAAATATTGCCCAAGGTGAACCCGCGTTGCAATCGTGATTGGCGCGGGCCTGGTGGCAACCTACGCTCGTTTCATGACACAGACAGCTCTAGCCGGAGCCACCTCCCCAGACACTAAACCGACCCCCGCCACGCGTCCGGTCCGCGCACGCCCGGCCGCCAAGCCGCACGGACAGTGGAAGGTGGATGGTAAGGCGCCGCTGAACCCGGTGGAGGTCTTCAAGCAGGAGGACGACGGACTGTCCGTGCGCCACCGCATTGAGACCATCTACTCCAAGCAGGGCTTTGACTCGATCGCCGACGATGATCTGCACGGCCGTTTCCGCTGGTGGGGGCTGTACACGCAGCGCAAGCAGGGGATCGACGGCGGCAAGACGGCCTCGCTGGAACCGCATGAGCTCGAGGACAGCTACTTCATGATGCGGGTGCGGACCGACGGCGGAAAGCTCACCACCGAGCAGTTGCGCGTCATTGGCCAGATTTCCATTGACTTTGCGCGCAACACGGCGGATTTGACCAACCGCCAGAACATCCAGTTCCACTGGATCGAGGTCGAGAACGTTCCTGAGATCTGGCGCCGCCTCGAAGCCGCCGGACTGCAAACCACCGAGGCCTGCGGTGATGTGCCCCGCGGCATGCTTGGCTCACCCGTGGCGGGCATCGCTAAAGCGGAGATCATTGACCCCACCGATTTCCTACTGGAACTGCGCGAGCGGTTCATTGGCAACCCGCAGTTTTCCAACCTGCCGCGCAAGTACAAGACTTCCATCACCGGCTACCCGGACCATGACACCATCCACGAAATCAACGACATCTCCTTTGTTGGCGTGCGGCATCCGGAATTCGGTCCCGGTTACGACCTGTGGGTGGGCGGCGGGCTCTCCACCGCACCCCGGCTGGCCCAGCGTGTTGGCGTGTTTGTGCCGCCGGAAGAAGGCCCCGCAGTGTGGGAGGGCGTCACCAGCATCTTCCGTGATTATGGTTACCGGCGCATGCGCAACAAGGCCCGCCTGAAGTTCCTGATGGAGGACTGGGGTGCGGAGAAGTTCCGTCAGGTCCTCGAGGATGAATACCTGGGCCACCAGCTGCCCGACGGCGTGGTCCCGCCCAAGGCGAAAGTCAACGGTGACCATGTTGGGGTCCACGAGCAAAAGGACGGCAACTTCTTCATCGGCGCAGCCCCGTGCGTGGGACGTTTCTCCGGTACCGGAATGCTGGCCCTGGCTGATCTGCTGGAAGCGCACGGATCCCACCGTGTGCGCACCACCCCGCTGCAGAAAATCATCGCCCTGGATATTCCCAAGGACCACATTGAGGCAGTGATTTCCGGGCTGGATGAGATCGGGTTGTCCGCCCGGCCGTCCGTCTTCCGCCGCAACACCATGGCGTGCACCGGTGTCGAGTTTTGCAAGCTGGCCATCGTGAACACGAAGGACACGGCCATCAACATCATTGGCGAGCTCGAGGAGCGGCTGGCTGACCTCGTGGACGCCGGGGAACTTGATGAGCCGCTCACGCTGTACCTCAACGGCTGCCCCAACTCGTGTGCCCGGATCCAGACGGCGGACATTGGCCTGAAAGGCATCATTGTTCCCACGGCCGACGGCGGCACAACAGGAGGTTTTCAGGTCCACCTGGGTGGCGGCTTGTCCTCGCACAACCGTGAGGAGGCCGGACTGGGCCGCACCGTTCGTGGACTCAAGGTGGCCATCCCCGACCTGCCCGACTACGTGGAGCGAGTCATTCGCAGTTACGTGGCCAACAAGTTGGCCGAAGAGACCTTTGCCGAGTTCGCCCACCGGGTTGATGAGGAGTTACTCAAATGACTGTGACAACGCTCCGATCACAGGCCGAGCTCCAAGCCCTGGCCGAATCCGGCGCAGCGGAACTGCCGTGGGACGCGGCCGCGCAGGAAGTCATCGCCTGGGTGGCGCGGAACTTCACAACGCAAGCATCCGCCGTCGCCTGTTCCATGGCCGACGCCGTGCTGCCAGCCTTGGTGGCCGAGCAACTGCCAGGAGTGGACGTCTTGTTCCTGGACACCGGCTACCACTTCGAAGAAACCTACGCCACGCGGGATGAGGTGGCGAAGAACCTGCGCGTCAACGTGGTGGACGTCAAGCCGGTGCACACCGTCGCCGACCAGGATTCACTGCTGGGCAAGGACCTCTTTGCCGCGGATCCCGCCACCTGCTGTGCGCTTCGCAAGGTAGAACCGCTGCACCGCTCACTCCAAGACTACGAATTGTGGTTCACCGGAGTGCGCCGCGACGAAGCCCCCACCCGCACCAACACGCCCTTGGTGGTGTGGGATGAAAAGAACGGGCTGATCAAGGTCAACCCGGTCGCCACGTGGAGCTATGAAGAACTGCTGCGCTACTCCAATGACAACCTTTTGCCCGTGAATCCATTGCTCAGCCAGGGCTACCCGTCCATTGGCTGTGCTCCGTGCACCAACAAAGTGGCCCCCGGCGCCGACCCCAGGTCCGGACGCTGGGCCGGAACCTCCAAGACAGAATGCGGACTACACGTATGAGCACCCAAATTACTGAAACCCCTCCGGCGGTTGAAGCGCTCGAGACCCTCGAAGCCCCCACCTTGAATTCCCTGGACCTGCTTGAATCGGAGGCCATCCACATCATCCGTGAGGTGGTGGCCGAGTTTGAGCGTCCGGCGCTGCTGTTCTCCGGCGGCAAGGACTCCGTCCTGATGCTGCACCTGGCCACGAAGGCATTCTGGCCGGGCAAGGTCCCATTCCCGGTGTTGCACGTGGACACTGGCCACAACTTCCCGGAGGTCATTGAGTTCCGTGACCGTACCGTGGAACGCCTGGGCCTGCGCCTGGAAGTGGGTTCGGTGCAGCACTTTATCGACAGCGGCGAACTGGCTGAACGGGCTGATGGAACCCGCAACCCGTTGCAGACCGTGCCGCTGCTGGACGCCATTGCCCGGAACCGCTTTGACGCCGTCTTTGGTGGTGGTCGCCGTGATGAGGATAAGGCCCGGGCCAAGGAACGTATCCTGTCCCTGCGCGACGAGTTTGGCCAGTGGGATCCGCGCAACCAGCGCCCGGAACTGTGGAACCTGTACAACGGCCGCCACACGGTGGGCCAGCATGTGCGCGCGTTCCCCATCAGTAACTGGACCGAACTGGATGTGTGGCGCTACATCGCCCGCGAGAACATCGAGCTACCGGGCCTGTACTACGCCCATGAACGGGAAGTGTTTGAACGCGACGGCATGTGGCGGGCGGTGGGCGAGGTTTCCAAGCCGCGCCCCACGGAGGAAGTCGTGCTCAAGCAGGTCCGCTACCGCACGGTGGGGGACATGTCCTGCACCGGCGCCGTGGCCTCCGACGCCACCACCGTCCACGACGTGGTGCGTGAAGTTGCCGCCTCCACCCTGACCGAACGTGGCGCCACCCGGGCCGATGACCGCATCTCCGAGGCAGCCATGGAAGACCGCAAGAAAGACGGCTACTTCTAATGAGCACCATCACCGAAGCGCCCCTCGCGCAGTCAACACTTTTCCGTTTCGCCACGGCCGGTTCCGTGGACGACGGCAAGTCCACCCTCGTGGGCCGCCTGCTCCACGACTCCAAGGCCATTCTGGCTGACACGCTCGACGCCGTCACCCGCACCTCGGCGGACCGCGGCTTTGGCGGGGAGAACGGCAGCACGCAGAAGATCGATCTGGCGCTGCTCACTGACGGCCTGCGCGCCGAACGCGAGCAGGGCATCACCATTGACGTGGCCTACCGATACTTCGCCACGGACCGGCGCAGCTTCATCCTGGCCGACTGCCCCGGGCACGTGCAGTACACCAAGAACACGGTGACGGGCGCGTCCACTGCGGATGCCGTCGTCGTTCTTATCGACGCCCGTAAGGGTGTCCTGGAGCAGACGCGTCGGCACTTGTCGGTGCTGCGCCTGCTGCGGGTGCCGAACGTGCTGGTGGCTGTGAACAAGATTGACCTGGTCGATTTCCGCGAGGACATCTTCCGCGCCATTGAGACTGATCTGCACAAGGTGGCCGCGGAAATTGGCCTTAGCGACGTGGTGGTGGTGCCGGTTTCCGCCCTTGAAGGCGACAATGTGGTGGAGCCGTCCACGCACACGCCCTGGTACACCGGCCCCAGTCTGCTGGACATCTTGGAGACGCTGCCCAGCACCGATGAGCTGGAGCGCGGGCTGGAACCATTCCGCTTCCCGGTGCAGTTGGTGGTCCGCCCCCAGGGTGCGCTGGCGCCTGAGCTCGCTGACGCGGACGACGCCGGAGCCTCCTTCCGCGACTACCGCGCCTATGCGGGGCAAGTGGCTTCGGGGTCGGTGTCCGTGGGGGATGACATCACCGTACTGCCCTCGGGGCGCACTGCAACAGTGGTGGGCATTGACTTTGCCGGGCGATCGCTGGATCGGGCGGTGGCGCCGCAGTCGGTGTCACTGCGCCTGAGCGAGGAGATCGACATTGCCCGCGGCGACGTGATCGCGCAAACCGGCACCTTTGGTGAGGCGCGCCAAGACCTGTATGCGGAACTGTGCTGGCTCTCCACGAAGCCGCTGCGTGAAGGGTCCAAGGTGCTGATCAAGCACGGCAGCAAGACGGTGCAGGGTCTGATCCGTGCAGTGACAGGCAAGCTGGACCTGGAGTCGTTCGCGTATGAAGCGGCGTCCGGGCTGGAACTGAATGACATTGGCACGGCTCAAATCCGGCTGTCGTCGGCGTTGCCGATCGAAACGTACGCCCGGCACCGCCGCACCGGCGCGTTCCTGGTGATCGATCCGCAGGACGGCAATACTCTGGCTGCCGGACTGGTCAGAGACCATCCTGGGGATCATGAGGACGAGCGGTACAGCATCTAACGGGCTCGTGGTGGTCGAGCCTGTCGAGATCCACATCTCGGCAGCTTCGACCACCACCATCTATATGACAGCTAACGCGGGTAATTGAGCCGGGCACCCGCATTATGTCCCATATAGACAGCCCCAGAGTCTCGACGCAGCCACCGATCACCGGCGGCAGGATACTATCGCCCTGTGCAACTAAATCAACTGCCTGTGCGCCGGTCTGGATGGACCGGTCCTCGCAACGCCGCAACGGTGTTGTTGCTGGGCATGTCTCAGATCTTCTTTCAAGCGAAAGTCATCCCCGGGCTGCTTATCCTCATCGCCTTCGTCATTGCCGACTGGCGGATGGCGCTCCTTGTCCTCTTGGGTGCGGCAAGCAATTCCGTTGCCGGGGTGCTGCTGCGGTTTCCGCCCAGCACGGTGCGCACAGGCCACCACGGATTTTGCGGCGCCTTGGTGGGAGCCGCAGCGTTCGCCGCCCTGGGCAGTGGATGGTTGGGCGTAGCTGCTACCGTGATCGGCGGACTGCTGTGCGGGCCCATCACGTGGTTGCTGGTGAAGGCCTTCAGTTCTGCACCGCTGAAAGCATTGCGGCTGCCGTACCTGACGGCACCATTTTGCATCGTGGCCAGCGTGATGTTTTTTGCCACCTCCGGCCACCACGTTTCACGCGAGCCCGTGGTCTTGAATGAGAGCCTGACATCGCTGTTCTTCCGCTCCATCCTGAGCAACGTGTCCCAGGTGGTACTCGTCGATAGCGTCGTTGTCGGGGTGCTGATCCTGCTGGCGTTGTTCCTCTCTCATTGGAAGGTGGGACTGGCTGCCCTGCTGGGCAGTGTGGTGCTGAGCGTTTTGGCTGTCTCAACCGGAAAAGACCAGTTGCTGCTGGGGCACGGAATGCTGGGCTACTCCGAAGTTCTGGTGTCCATCGCACTCGCTGCCGTGTTCCTGAAAGGGACGTGGCAGCCATGGGTCATGGCCATCGCGGGAACCTTGCTGGTGGGCGTTGTACGGATACCCATTCAAGATTGGGACGGCGTCTACACCTGGCCATTTGTGCTCACCACGTGGATACTGCTGTCCGTGGGTCATTTCATCCCTGGCATCAAACGCAGCTGATCCGCTGTAAAAGGAGCCCAAGACAAAGCCGTGTTACAGTTATTATCAACTTGATAATAACAACGAACGCGACACGGAGGAATCATGGAAGGGTTCCTCGGCGCAGGACTGTATGGCGAAACGTTACTGCAGATCTGTTTCGCGGCCATAGGGGTCTATGGGTGGATCAAGTGGTCGCGCGGCGCCAGCGGCAATGCCGGCAGCAACGACCTCCTGATTCGCAAGTTCCTGTCCCCGACGCATTCGTGTTGGCGGCGTCACTGGTGGCAACGTACGCTCAAGCCAAGAAGATCTTCCAACACTGGTATGTGTGGATTGTGATTGACCTGGTTTCGATTCCGCTCTACTTCAGCCGTGGCTTGGCACTGACAGCCATTTTGTATATCGGTTTCCTGGCCCTGTGCGTCTATGGCCTAGTGGGCTGGAAACACCTCCGCTACGCGACTACTGAACCTGTACTGGAAAGAGTCTGAGATGTTTGAGAACGCACTCGTCATTGGTAAGTTCTACCCGCCGCACGCGGGCCACCGCCACCTGATTGAAACAGCAGCTGCAGGCGCCCGCTCTGTATGGGTGCTTGTGCAGGGCAGCCGCTTTGAATCACTCACGGTGCAGCAGCGCGCTGACTGGCTGGCTGAGGAATTCGCAGCCGTCGGGAATGTGACCGTCATTGCTGTGCGCAACGACTGCCCGGAAGACTTTTTCAGCGACGAGATCTGGACGGCGCAGCTGGAAAACATGCGCCTCGCCTTGAAAATGCGTGGTGTGGAGAGCATCGATGTCCTCTTCAGCTCAGAGAGCTACGGCGAGCGTCTCGCACAAGCGTTTACGGCAGTTCACATCCCCGTGGACCCGCGGCGCAGCGCGTACCCCGTCAGCGGGACCATGTGCCGCGAGAACCTCGCCGCCGCGTGGCCCCTGCTGGTGCCGGCTGCCCGTCGCGGAATGGCCGTGCGCATCATTGTGGTGGGAGCCGAATCAACTGGCACCACCACCTTGAGTGAAGCGCTCAGCGCCCACTATCGTCGGCGGTTTCCGCAGTTGCACGACGTGGTGGAATACGGCCGCCAGTTCACGTATGAAAAACTTGCCGCCCGCCAAGCCTCCGCGCCGCAGACAGGCGTTGAGGATCTGGTCTGGACTGCCGCTGATTTCGGCTTGATCGCAGAGCGGCAGACACAACTTGAGCAGGCCGCAGCGGAAGCCTCACCGCTGGTCATCGCCGACACCGACGCACTGGCCACGACGCTGTGGGAGCGTTATTATCTCGGGGAGGGCAGCTACGGATCCTTCGCCGCCGTCGGCCAGCTGCCCCGCCGCGACATCTACCTGCTGACCGACCACAACGGCGTCGACTTTGAAGACGACGGGTGGCGCGAAGGCGAACACCGCCGTGCCGAGATGACCGAATGGTTCAAGGAGTCACTCGTAGAGGCGGGCCACTCGTGGATTCTACTCACGGGCAGCCACGAACGCCGCATGGCCACCGCCACCGCAGTCATTGACTCCATGCTGGCCCAACAAGCAGCCTTCACTTCGCCTGGGTGGGCCGGCCGCACCAGCATGGCAACCACCGAATGAACACCATGAGCAACTCAATGCCCGACGAAGCCGGTTTCCTTGCCAGCTACAACCCGTCGGATTTCCTGCCGGTGGCACTCACGGTTGACCTGGTGGTATTCGCCGTGCGGCACAAGGTGCTGCACATCGCACTGGTGGAACGCGGCGCCCATCCCCTCCTTGGCAGCTGGGCGCTGCCGGGCGGGTTTGTGGGCCCTACCGAAAACGCGTTGGCCGCCGCACACAGAGAACTGGAGGAGAAAACCGGACTGAACCTGGGCTCCCACAGTGTGTTTGTGGAGCAACTGGCAACGTTCAGCGATCCAGGGCGGGACCCGAGAATGCGAGTGGTCTCGGTGGCGCACCTGGTGCTGCTGGCAGCCGAAGGAGGGATCCTCCCGCCGCTGTCTGCCGGCAGCGACGCAGCCCACGCGCAGTGGGTGCCTGTTCACACCCTGGATACGTCAGCGCTCGCCTTTGACCACGGTGAGATTCTGCAACAAGGGCTGGAGCGGCTGGCGGGAAAAATGGAATACACCACCATTGGCGCACGCCTTCTGCCCGCGCAATTCACTATCTCGGCGTTGCGGGATGTCTACAGCGCCGTCTGGCAGGTGGAACTTCCGGCTGGAAACTTCACCCGGAAAATACGCCCTTCGCTGACCCCGACGGGAGTCAAGGTGCAGGGGGTGGGGGCTCCGGCGTCGCTCTTCACGGTGGGCAGTGACTGGATCAGCCCACCGTTCGCCAGGCCGTGTCGCTGAAGAGTCGGAGGGTGTGGAAATAGAGCTGGACAAGCCACGCGAAGGTGGGAGAATTTGAGACAAGGACCGGGCGCATAGCCCGGCCGGACGTGGTCAGGGGGACACCAACGTGATGAAGGCCGTGAAGGATGCGGAAATGGCAGTGGAGCAGGATCGTTTCCAACAGCAGGCCTTGAACGATGCGGCGCAGGCAATCCGCAACGCGATCGTCAGCAGGCTCCACGACGACGGGCTCAACCACCACGACGTGCAGTTTCGGGTCAAGTCACCAACATCGGTTGCCGAGAAACTCACACGCCGCTGCACAGATGGACGGCTGAAGTACCCGGGAGGTCTGGACCACCTCGATGACTTGATCGGTGTGCGCGTCATTTTGTTCGTGGAGTCGGACATTGAAGCCGTGGCCATTGCGCTCTCGAGCCAGTTCATTTGCCATGAGGATGAAGACAAGACCGCGATGATGCGCAAAAACGGCGGCATTGGCTACGCCGGACGGCACCTGACCTTGGAAGTTCCGGCGGCCAACACGCCCCGCGGCTGCAGGGACTTCACGGGCCGGCGCTTCGAGGTGCAGATCCGCACTGTCCTCCAGCACGCATGGGCAGAATTTGAACACGACATCCGCTTCAAGGGCTCAAGCGGTGGCAACGCAGAAATCAGCAGGGCCTTCACCATGGCCTCCACCCTCATTGAACTGGCCGACCAGCAGTTTGTGAACATCAGCGACATCTTGAAACGAATCCAGTCCGAAGCTGCCACCGAGCATGAAACGCAGAAGCTCGACGCCGGGTCCCTCCAAGGAGTGCTGGCCCGAGCCTTCCCCGGGTACCCCAGCAGCAAGGAAAATCAATACAGCTGGATGGTCAACGTTCTCGCCGCCAACGGCATCGACACTGTCAGCGCCGCCGACGACTGGTTCAAGGTCCTTGACCCGGAAAAAATGGCGAAAATCATGCAATACCGGTTCTCCCCGGGTCAGGTTCGCGTGGCGGATGACTTGTTGCTGCAATCCTTCGGGGAGTCCTACGTGCAGGCAACGAAGGAACTGGGCAACGACAGCAACCGGGAAACAAAGCTGCGCTCGCGGTTGAGCAAGCTCCGCGCAGTCCAGGACGACGAATAACGCACGGCAACTTCACCGTTAAGCCGATGTGACGCTGCGTGTCGCCTTGTGACCTAGCGAGTCCGCTTCATTGAACAGGCCCGGGCGCGTTCCCTACCGTTTAATCCATGACTACAAGGGGAACCGCGGCCGACCCGCAGCCGACACCGCAGGCTGCCGTTCAACCACCGTTGAAAAGAATTCGCATCGTTGCCGGCGAAAAGCCCAAACGCACCAGACGCGGGCTGGAAATCATGGTGCTCACCACACTTGTAGCCCTCATTGGGGCAGGCGCGGCCGTGGCCAGTGTGAACTCCCAAGGCAGTCAAGAAACCGTTGCCGCGGATACCGCCCCGGCCGCCGTCCTCAAACTTGGCTACTTTGGCAACATCACCCATGGCCCCGCACTCGCTGGCGTGGAAAAGGGCATCTTCGCCAAGGACCTCGGGGCAACCGCATTGGAAACCCAGGTCTTCACCACCGGACCGGCAACTGTTGAGGCGCTCAACGCCGGCGCCATCGATGCCGCCTACCTGGGCCCCAACCCCGCCCTGAATTCCTTTGTGAAAAGCGGCGGCGAGTCCATCCGGATCATCGCCGGGGTTGCCTCCGGCGGAGCGCAATTTGTGGTCCGGCCCTCCATCACCAACGCTGAAGATCTCCGGGGCAAGACCATTGCCACCCCACAGCTGGGCGGCACGCAAGACGTGGCACTGCGCAAATGGCTGGCCGATCGCGGACTGGTCACCAACACCTCCGGCGGCGGCGACGTCACCATCACACCCACCACGAATGCCCAGACCCTGCGGTTGTTCCAAGACGGAAAGATCGACGGCGCCTGGGTCGCCGAGCCGTGGACGTCCCGTCTGGTGCTCCAGGCAGGGGCGAAAGTCCTTGTCAACGAGGCCGACCTCTGGGACAAAGGAGAATTCAGCACCACGGTTCTGGCCGTCAACAAGAGCTTTCTCGATGAGCACCCCCAAACCGTTCAGGCCCTGTTGAAGGGCCACGTTGAGTCGGTGGACTGGCTGGATAAAAACCCGGATGACGCCGCAACAGTGATCAACGAGGCCCTGAAAGTGGCCATTGGGAAGCCGCTGGAAGAGGATGTGATTGCCCGGTCACTGTCCGAGCTGAAATTCACCTCGGACCCGCTGGCAGCCACGTTCCCCACGCTGCTTGCCCACGGTGTCAGCGCCGGTGTTTCCAAACCGGCGGACCTCAACGGGCTCTTTGACCTGACGTTGCTTAACAACGTACTGAAAGCGGCAGGCGAAAAACCCGTCTCAGCCGCGGGATTGGGGACGGAATGACTGACCTGCTGACAGTCGAGCCTTTGCTCGCAGCGGAAGGGGAGGCCGACGGCGACGGCCGGGAACCCGCCGTCGTCCTTGAAAACCTGGGCAAGCGCTTTGGAGCCGGGCCTCCGGTGCTGGACGACGTGAACGCCGTGGTCAGGCAGGGCGAGTTCGTGGCCCTGCTGGGCGCCTCGGGCTGTGGCAAATCAACGCTGCTGAACATCATTTCAGGCCTGGACGTGCCCACCGCCGGCGCCTTGGAAGTCCCGGAAGACGGTGCCGCGTTCATGTTTCAGGACTCGACCCTGTTCCCCTGGCTCAGTGCACGCGGAAACGTCGAAATGGCGTTGAAGCTGCGCGGTGTGGGCCGGGCCGAACGCAAGCTGCGCGCCACCGAACTGCTGGACCTGGTGAATCTGGGCCACTCGGCAGGCAAACGTCCGCACGAGCTGTCCGGAGGCATGCGCCAGCGGGTGGCGTTGGCCAGGGCGCTGGCGCAGGACAAGCCGCTGCTACTCATGGATGAGCCGTTTGCCGCACTGGATGCCATCACCCGGGACCTGCTGCACAACGAGCTGGAACGGGTGTGGAAGGAAACCGGGCGAACCATCATTTTCGTCACCCACAACGTGCGCGAGGCCGTGCGGCTTGGGCAGCGCGTGCTGCTGCTCTCTTCCCGGCCCGGGCGCGTGGTGGCCGAATGGAACGTCTGTGAAGAACACCGAACGAACGCCGGCGCCGCCGGAAAACTGACAGGCGACATCACCGCCCGATTGCGCGAGGAGATCCGCCGACATGCCTGAAACAATAACGTCGCCGCTGCTCAAGAGCGGCAGTGCCGAGGAAATGCGCTCTCTGGAAGCCGGGCTGGACTCGCTGCAATCCGAGTCCGTTGAGCGCCGGGGCATCGATTGGTCCCGGCTGTTGCTGCCACTTGCCGCGTTCATAGTGCTGCTGCTCGCGTGGCAGTTCTATGTATCGCTGGGGCTGCGCCGCCGCGACCTGGTGCCGGGTCCGCTGGATGTGTTCGGTTCGCTGGGGACGCTTTGGGGGGAGGGCACAGCGCAGGAAGCCGTGTGGACTTCGCTGCAGCGAGGCCTCTCCGGCTTCGCCATCAGCATTGTGGTGGCCACGCCGATCGGGCTGCTGCTTTCCCAGGTGCGCCTGTTGCGCCGGGCGTTCGGTCCGCTCATTTCAGGCCTGCAGGTGCTGCCTTCCGTGGCGTGGGTTCCAGCCGCCATCATCTGGTTTGGCCTGACCGATGCCACCGTGTACTTCGTCATGTTCATGGGGGCCATTCCCTCCATCATCAACGGCCTCATCGCCGGGGTGGACCAGATCCCGCCGCAGTTCCGCCGCATGGGCCAGATCCTTGGCGCATCGCGGTGGGAAATGGCAGTAAACGTGGTGCTCCCGGCCGCACTGCCCGGCTACGTCGGTGGGCTGAAGCAGGGCTGGGCCTTCTCCTGGCGCTCCCTCATGGCGGCGGAAATCATTGCGATGGGCGGCAGCCTGGGCTTCGGACTGGGCTCGCTGCTGGAACAAGGCAGGCAGCTCTCCGACATGGGCATCGTGATGTCCGCAATCCTGATCATCCTGTTCGTGGGCATCGCCGTTGAACTGCTGGTGTTTGCCCCCGTGGAGAAGCGGCTGCTGCGCGGGCGCGGCCTCCTCGCCGGCAGCACCCGCTAGGGGCCAACCGGCTGGAATATGTCCCCCCGTGACCTTGCGTGAACGGGTGTAACGCCCCGCTTGTACGCAAATATCCTCCTTCCCTAAGGTCATCTCATGGCAATTGTTGATCTCTTCCCCACCTCATTGAGGCTGCTGGGCCGTCCCGTCCTAGTGGTCGGCGGCGGCACCGTTGCAGCACGTCGTGCCAAGGCCCTGCTCGACGCCGGAGCGCACGTCACGCTGGTGGCTCCCGTTCTCAGCGCCCCGGCACGGGCGCTGGCCGACGCGGGTCTGCTCACCTGGCACGCCCGCAGCTACGAAAGCGCCGACATGGCCAACGTCTGGTATGTGGTGGCCGCCAGCAACAACACCTTGGTCGATGCCCAGGTAGCCAGCGATGCTGAGGATAACCGCATTTGGTGCGTGAACCACTCCAACGCGCAGGACTCCGCAGCGTGGACGCCGGCAGTAGCCACTGTGGAGGACATCAAGGTGGCCGTCAACGCCGGGGGAGACCCGCTGCGCGCCGCAGCCATCCGCAACGCGATCGCCGCCGCACTCGAAAGCGGCGACCTCCCGCTGGACGTCTACCGCAGGGGAGCGGACCGGCTTGAGCGCCGCGGTCTCGGCACGCTGGAGCACCGGGGATCCGTGGCGCTCGTTGGCGGAGGACCCGGTGCCGAGGACCTCATTACGGTGCGGGGGCGCAGGCTCCTGGCCGAAGCAGACGTGGTCGTGGCTGACAGGCTTGGCCCGCGTGGCTTGCTTGAAACGCTGGGCGAGGATGTGAAAATCATCGAGGTCGGCAAAACCCCCGGCCATCACCCCGTGCCGCAAACTGAAATCAACGCGATCCTGGTCCGTGAAGCACTGGCTGGGAACAGGGTCGTCAGGCTCAAGGGCGGGGACCCGTACGTGCTGGGCCGCGGCGGCGAGGAAGCCATCGCCTGCCGCGAAAACGGAGTAGACGTGGAAGTGGTGCCGGGTGTCACCAGCGCGGTGAGCGTCCCTGCAGCCGCCGGCATACCCGTCACGCACCGCGGACTGGCCAAGGCCTTCACCATGATCAGCGGCCACGAAGATTTGGAAAATGTACCCCACGGCAGCGATCACACTGTGGTGCTGCTGATGGGGGTCGGCACGCTGAACCGTTCCGTTCCGGTCCTGGCCGCCGCCGGCCGCGGCAGCGACTGCCCCGTGGCCATCATTGAAAACGGCTTCGGCAAGGACCAACGCACCACCATCGGCACCCTCGGCACCATCGTCGCCCTCGCCCAGGCGGGCAAAGTACGCAACCCGGCGGTCGTCGTCGTCGGTGACGTCGTGCGCGTGAGCCCGCTGGCACCTGCAGAACTCGCTACCGCCCATTACGGTACGCGGGAAACTATCAGCACCATCTCTTAGACTTACCTACAAGCCCTTGAACATCGAAGAAACGAGCACAGCTGTGTCATCAAACTCCCCAGCAGCGCCTGGAACCCCGGAGCGCCCTCTGCGCATCGCCGTCATTGGCTCAGGCCCCGCGGGTGTTTATGCAGCAGACATGCTGACGAAAAGCGAAGAAGTACGTGCAGGCCTGGTGGTCAGCATTGACCTCTTCGACCGCTATCCGGCGCCGTACGGTCTGATCCGCTACGGCGTTGCACCGGACCATCCCCGCATCAAGGGCATTGTGAACGCCCTGCACAAGGTGCTGGACCGAGGCGACATCCGCTTCTTCGGCAACGTGGAATACGGCACCGACTTGGTGCTGGGGGACCTGCAAAAGCACTACGACGCCGTGATCTTCGCCACCGGCGCCATCAAGGACGCGGACCTGAACATCCCCGGCATCGAGCTGGAAGGTTCGCACGGCGGCGCCGACTTCGTCTCCTGGTACGACGGCCACCCCGACGTGTCGCGTGAATGGCCGCTGACCGCCAAGGAGATCGCCGTCATTGGCAATGGCAACGTGGCCCTTGACGTGGCCCGGGTGCTGTCCAAGCACGCGGATGACTTGCTGGTCACCGAAATTCCGGACAACGTCTACCAGGGGCTGAAGTCCTCGCCCGTGACCGACGTGCACATTTTTGGCCGACGCGGCCCCGCCCAGGTGAAGTTCACGCCGATGGAACTGCGCGAGCTGAGCCACTCCCGTGACGTGGACATTGTCCTGTACGAGGAGGACTTCGACTTTGACGAGGCCTCCGACGCCGCCGTGAAGTCCAGCAACCAGATCAAGACCATGGTCAACACCCTGACCAACTGGTTGGTGGAGCAGGAGGACGACGCCGCCGACCCCACCACGGGTGCCTCCCGCCGCCTGCACCTGCACTTCCTGCACAACCCGGTGGAAATCACCGGCACCAACGGGAAGGTCACCGGCATCAAGTTTGAGCGCACTGAGCTGGATGGCACCGGCAATGTGCGGGGCACCGGGGAGTTCATCGACTACCCGGTCCAGGCCGTATACCGTTCCGTGGGCTACTTTGGCTCCGCCCTGCCCGAGGTTGAGTTCGACCACCGGCGCGGTGTTGTCACGAACGACGCCGGACGCGTGTTGGGTGCCGACGGCGCCCACGTGCCGGGCATTTATGCGACGGGTTGGATCAAGCGTGGTCCGGTGGGCTTGATCGGCAGCACCAAGGGCGATGCCCTGGAGACCATCACCCACCTGTTGGCTGACCGCCACCAGCTGCCCCTGGCCGCCGAGGCGGCGCCGGAGGCAGTCGTGGAGCTGCTCGATTCCCGCGGTGTTGAATTCACCCCCTGGGAAGGCTGGCTTGAACTGGACGCCCACGAAAAGGCTTTGGGTGCTGCCGCGTCCGAGGCCGGCACTGTGCAACGCGAACGCGTCAAGGTAGTGCCACGTGAAGACATGGTCAGTGTCTCCCGAGGAGCCAACGTAGGGGCCTGAGTTTGCTCCAATGACAGGGCCGCAGCATCACGACGATGCTGCGGCCCTCTTTTCTTTGTGGCTCAGGCTGGCGGTGACAATCTACGCACGGCCAAGGCAAGCCACAACTGCACGCGGTCAGGCGTCAGCGCCGGATCGTATCCGGTGAGTTCCGCAATTTGGGTCAGCCGGTAGCGGACCGTGTTTCGGTGCAGGGCCAGGGCTTCTGCCACGGCTGCCACTGAACCATTGAGCCGTAAGTACGTTTCCAAGGTGTCAACCAAGTCGGCGCCGTGGGTTGCATCGAAGGTGATGAGCGGACCCAAGGCTTCAGCGGCCATATCAGCCATGGGCACGTCCTCGCTGGCCAACAGCAGCGATGTCAGGCTCAGCCTTTCCGGAACATTGACCTCCAAGCCCCGTGTGGCAGCCTCCCGTGCCTCAAAGTAGCTCCAACGCAGGCCGTTGGCTTGGGAATACGAGCCGCCAATCCCCACCGGTGCTGAAACGCCAACATTGTGCATCTGGTGGCTCAACGCCCGGCCCAGACTGGCGGGGTCACCGGCCTGGGTGGGTACTACAAGCAGCAGTTCCTGCCGGCCTTCCGTGTGGGTTGTGGCGGCTACTGCTGAATCCAACCCTGCCGGCAGCGGCATGGAGGAGATGGTGGCAAACTTTCCTTCGTCGGTGCCTACCAGCAGCACAAAATTCTTGGCAGCCGGGGCAATGCCAAGATTTTCCAGGCGTGCAGCGGAGTCTGCGGCGTCCAGCGTGCCGCGGATGATGTCGGAGATGGCCTGGCCGGCGATCTGCCGTGCACTTTGCCTGCGTTGCACCAAGTTGTTCAGTTCAATGCTGATAAGCCCGCGTGCGTAGTCGAGAATCCCGTCGTCGTGGAAGGGCTTGCGCAGCCACAACGTGCTGGAGTCGCGCTTGCCCGTGGCCAGCGCAACTGCATGCCAATCGCCGTCGTCCGGGGTAGCGCCCGGAGCTGTGGCAGCAACTTCGGCACCATACTGGGTGACCACAAGATCTGCTGCAACCATGGCGGCCAGTTTTTTCAGCAAGGCCGGCAGCCCACCGCCGGTGAGCAGCGCCCGCGCCAGCAGCTGGTGCTCGCGCAGCAACCGCTCGAGCTTGGTGAAGTGATCCGATGACCGGGCGTCGGCAACGAGCTTGCCAATGGCGATAAAAGGGGTGCTGTATGGGACCTCCACCACCGGAACCGCCCAACGGTTTGCCTCGGCCAGCAGGGCTGCCGGCACTGAATCATGCTCGAACCCAATGCCAAAACCAATACCGACGGCGCCCGCACGCTTGATCTGCCGAACGAAGGAACGCTGTGCGTCGGCGGTGCCCTGCCGGGCTCCGGTGGTCAGCACGAGCTCCCCACCGCTGAGGAACGATTGCGGATTCTCCAGCTCGGTGACGGCGACCCAGTCGATCGCGGTCGTGAGCGGAGTCCGCACCGATCCCATGTTCTTCAGGGACAAGCCGGGAGTGACAAGCAGGTCTGCCAAGGAAAGTGCCATGCCATAACTATACAAACGCACTATGCGCACAATGGCCATGGTGCACTTGGCCATTCTCTTTGCTATGCATGCTGGCTTAGGCTGGCCCATATACGGCGTTGAATCCGCGGCGCCCACATCGAGCTAAAGAGGTTGAACACCGTGGTCCAAACCTTGCAGAACTTCATCAATGGTGAGTTCGTTCCCGTTACGGGGACAAATTCCCTTGACCTGGTCAATCCCAGCAATGGCGAGATTGTGGCGAAGGCGCCCATCTCCAGCCAAGCCGACGTGGATGCTGCCATGGAAGCCGCGGCCACTGCGTTCAAGACGTGGAAGCATGCCACACCGAGCCAGCGCCAAAGCGTGCTGCTCAAACTTGCCGACGCCGTGGAGGCTCGCAGCGATGAACTCGTCGAGGCCCAGCACCGCAACACCGGCCAAGTCAAGGCCATGATCGCCTCCGAAGAAGTGGCTGCAGGCGCCGACCAACTCCGCTTCTTTGCCGGTGCGGCACGCCTCATGGAGGGCCGCTCCGCCGGTGAGTACATGGAAAACTTCACCTCGTACGTGCGTCGTGAACCTGTGGGCGTCATTGCCCAGGTGACGCCGTGGAACTACCCGTTCCTCATGCTCATCTGGAAGATCGGCCCAGCTCTGGCCGCAGGCAACACCGTGGTGCTCAAACCAAGTGACACCACGCCGGAAAGCACGCTGGTGTTTGCCGACATCACCAAGGGCATTGTCCCTGCCGGGGTGCTGAACTTCGTGTTGGGCAACGGTGGCACGGGCGCTGCCATGGTTGAACACAAAACTCCTGCCATGGTCTCCATCACCGGATCGGTCCGGGCAGGCATTGCCGTTGCCACAGGTGCAGCCAAGGGACTCAAGCGCGCACACCTGGAACTTGGGGGCAAGGCTCCGGCCATTGTTTTCGCCGACGCCAACCTGGGCAAGACGGCCCAGGAAATCGCCGAGTACTCCTTCTTCAACGCCGGCCAGGACTGCACCGCCATCACCCGCGTACTGGTGGAAGAGTCAGCCCACGACGAGTTCGTCTCGGCCCTGGCCACGGCGACCAAGGGGCTGGAAACCGGCCTTGAGGACGACACCAAGAACTACTTCGGCCCGCTGAACAACGTGAACCACTTCAACCAGGTGGTGAAGGTTGTGGAGAACATCCCCGACTACGCAACCGTTGTGACCGGTGGCAAGCGTGTGGGCGACAAAGGCTTCTTCTTTGAAGCCACGGTGGTTGATGGCGTGAAGCAGACCGATGACATTGTGCAGCAGGAAACGTTTGGTCCCGTCATCACAGTCCAAAGCTTCAAGACGGAAGAAGAAGCGGTCGAGATGGCCAACGACGTCGAGTATGCCCTTGCTTCCAGTGTGTGGACCTCAAATCACGGTGTTGCCATGCGCGTCTCCCGCGACCTGGATTTCGGTGCCGTGTGGATCAACACCCACATCATGCTCACCGCAGAGATGCCGCACGGCGGGTTCAAGCAGTCCGGCTACGGCAAGGACCTGTCCATCTACGGCGTCGAAGACTACACGCGCATCAAGCATGTCATGAGCAATCTGGAGGCCTAAAACGCCTCGGCTTGCCACTTCGCAGTTCCCATTTTGACCACGTTGAAAGGAATATCATGACAGATATTCAGTACCGCCTTGCCCAAAAGCGCCAGATTTTGGGGACCTTCCCGGGTCCGAAGTCCGTGGAACTCGATGCCCGCCGCAAGGCAGTTGTGGCAGGCGGTGTGGCCTCCAGCGTCCCGGTGTACGTTGCCGACGCCGACGGCGGCATCATCACCGATGTGGATGGCAACTCCTTCATCGACCTGGGCTCAGGCATCGCCGTCACCTCAGTGGGCGCCTCCGACGCCAACGTGGTGGAAGCAGTCCGTGAGCAGGTGGGCCACTTCACCCACACGTGCTTCATGGTCACCCCCTACGAAAGCTACGTGGCAGTCGCCGAAGAGCTGAACGCTCTCACCCCCGGCACGCATGAGAAGCGCACCGTGCTGTTCAACTCTGGCGCCGAAGCGGTGGAGAACGCCGTGAAGGTGGCGCGTCTGGCCACTGGCCGCGATGCCATTGTCGCCTTCGACCACGCCTACCACGGCCGCACAAACCTGACTATGGCGCTGACCGCCAAAGCCATGCCGTACAAGACGAACTTCGGCCCGTTCGCCCCTGAGATCTACCGCGTGCCGATGAGCTACCCGTACCGCGAGGAATCAGAGATCAAGGGCCAGGATGCCGCACGCCGCGCCATCAGCATGATTGAAAAACAGATCGGTGCCGCCTCCGTGGCCGCCATCCTGATCGAACCCATCCAGGGCGAAGGCGGCTTCATTGTCCCTGCGGACGGCTTCCTGCCGACGCTGGCCAACTGGGCCAAGGAAAACGGTGTCGTCTTCATCGCCGATGAGGTCCAGTCCGGTTTCTGCCGTACGGGCGAATGGTTCGCCAGCCAGCACGAAGGAGTGGTCCCGGACATTATCACCATGGCCAAGGGCATCGCTGGAGGACTGCCGCTCTCCGCCATCACCGGCCGCGCCGACCTCATGGACGCCGTGCACCCCGGTGGCCTTGGTGGAACCTACGGTGGCAACCCGCTCGCCTGCGCTGCATCGCTGGCTGCGATCAAGTCGATGAAGGAGTACGACCTCAACGGCCGTGCCCAGACCATCGAGAAGATCGTGACAGACCGTTTCGAGGCACTCGTTACGGAAATGGGCGAGGCAAGCATCATCGGTGACATCCGCGGCCGCGGAGCCATGATGGCCATTGAACTGGTGAAGCCCGGCACCGCCAATACCACCAAGGAAGTCAACGCCGAGGCTGCCAAGGCGATCGCAGCCGCCTGTCTTCAGGCTGGGGTCATCATCCTGACCTGCGGCACCTACGGCAACGTGATCCGGCTGCTTCCGCCGCTGGTCATCAGCGAGGAACTGCTCGCAGACGGCCTCGACGTCCTGTGTGAGGCAATCCGCACCGCCGTCTAGCACTTGTTGCGGGTTCAAAGAGCCTTGGTTTCTTGATGAAGGGGCCACCTTGCCATGACGGCGTTTCTTCGCGGTCAGGTGGCAAGGTGGCCCCTTCACTGCCGAGAACGGTGGGTATTGGCGTTGGGATATTGGAGGTGCCGCTCCCAAGCCATGCAGACGCGGCTTGGATGCAGTGCTGGGTAGGCTGGGAGCAATATTCTCTTGGACCGGACAGCACGGTGGGATGGGCAACTTGGAATTTGATAAGCGGTACCCTGCAATGTTTCAGCCAGGGGGAGACGGGCTTCCCGTTGAAGGAGATTCGAAACTCGCGGCGGAAGCTGTATCCGCCGCATTGGAGACGCCCGAGCATGCGCCGGCACCGGAAGGAGATTCTCAAGGCTCTGTGGCAATGAGCGTTGAGACAAACCGGCCGTCGATTTCAGACAAGCAGCGGAGTTCAGACAGAGTTGTGGCGAACTCAACCGCAGGCACTGACCCCGTGCGGCATTGGAACGGAAGGGCGTGGCGGCAGGGACTTGCAGCGTCCGTGCTGGTCATTGCGGCCGGCCTGTTCTGCTGGACGGCGCAGTTCCTGTTGCCCACGGCAAGAACGACTGCCTCGGATGAGTTTCATGGTCCGATGGTGGTGCCTTGGGGCATTGCCCTCGTGGGCAACGGGGTGTGGATCTTGGTTCCCGGAGCTGCCGCGCTCTCCTTTCTGCTGCTGATGGGTGCCCGGCACTATACGCGGTGGTCGCACTGGCTGCGTGCGGTAGTTCTGGTGCTGGGTTTGGTTGCGAGTGCGCTGGCGTGGCTTGCTCTCGCATCAACACGCATCTTTGTGGACCAGTTCTACTCGCAGAGCCAACAGTCCAACGACGCTGAGTTTGTTATTGAATGGCCATACATTCTCAACATGTCCATCAATCCGCTGATCCTGCTTGCATTGGGTATCCTCGCTGCCTTGGTGGTGGTGCGCCCGAACGGGAGAACTTCGGGTGCAGCGGCACTGGGTGCGGCCGCAGTTCTGCTGGTTGCGGGCCTGCTGGGCACATTTTCGATGCAGCTGTTTCCGGCGACAGGCCAGCCGGACGTCATCATGCAGGGAGACCAGCAGATCCAGCTGCAGTCCTGGATGCAATATTGGAACCAAGCCTCACCGCAGCTACTCACCGTGGCTGCGGCTGCGCTTTTGTGTGCAGCAGTGGCTCGAATCGTGGCTCAACCACGGGTTCGTGGCGATTTTGAGGATGACCTTGAATCTGAATTTGCCATGGATTCCAGGGAGCAGGCAACGGTTGTGAAACAGCGCTCACCGGCCCCTGTTCGGCAGTAGGGACGGGCTGTACAGTCAGTGGTACAAGCGGATAACCGGGGAATCCGGCACGCCGTGCCACCCAAAGAAGGGTTGAAAGCATGAAATACATCGTTGGATACCGCCCCGATGAGCGAGGCGCCGACGCCGTTGCACTCGCCGGTGTCGTGGCCAGGACCCAAGGCGCTGAGCTGCATCTTGTCCATGTTGTTCACGGCAGCAAGTCGCCGGACGCAGAAATGCAGAAGCAGGCGCTGCTAATGGTGCCCGACGATGTGACGGCCACATTTTCCACAAGAGTCGCAGATTCCTTTGTGCATGGCCTCATCGCCGCGGCCAAGGAGGATCAAGCGGCCCTGATTGTGGTGGGTGCTGCCAGCAACGGTCTTTTCAAACGGTTTACCGTCGGTTCAGTGGCCAATGGGCTTTTGCATGCCTCCCCGGTTCCGGTGGCCTTGGCCCCCCGGGGATACAACCGCAGGGATCCGCTGACCCGGCTCACGGTCATGACGGGAATGCGGGAGGGGTGGCAGGCCGTCCTTGACGTGGGCACCACGGCTGCGGGCAGACGCAATGTTCCGCTGCGGCTGGTTTCGGTGGTCGAAATTGACCAGACGGAACAGTCCGACTTTGATTTGGACAATGCCTTGAGCCCGGCCAAGCAACACGCGAACACGGTCTTGGCGAAGGCAGCGGCGAAACTGCCAGACACAAAGGTCACCGTCACGCTCGCTCACGGACGCAATATTGAGGAAGCCATCGACGGGATTGGTTGGAAATCCGGCGAACTCGTTGTTGTCGGCTCCAGCAGGTTGGCGGAAAACAGGAAGATCTTCCTAGGGTCCACCGCCAACAAGATTCTGCGTGCCCTACCGGTGCCCATGGTGGTTGTCCCACGAGACTTCCAACGGCAGGGGATCTAGGGTGGTGCCCTTCTCTTAGTCTTGGAGAAGGACAAACTTCCGCAGCCGAACGTTGCGCCGGAAATTCCACAACATGTCTGTGATGAGGATGGCCAGCGCCAACCAAACTATGGCGAATCCAATCCAGCGCTCCAGGCCCATGTGTTCACCAAGAACGACTATGGCCACGACGAACTGGATCAGCGGAGTCATGAACTGCAGCAGCCCGATCCCCGTCATGGAGAGCCTGCTGGCGGAAGCGCCGAAGAACAGCAAGGGGACGGCCGTAATGATGCCGGAGGCGGCAAGCAGCCAAAAGTGGCCGGCTCCCATGCCGGTCAATGTTGTCTGGCCGATCGCGGCCAGCACCAACATCGCGGTGATGGCGAAGGGGGTGAGCACGGCCGTCTCAATGCTCAGGCTGGTGATGGCGTCAACCTTGCCACCCATCCGGTTCTTGACGAAGCCGTAGCTGCCGAAACTGAGAGCCAGCACCAAGGCAATCCAGGGCAGTTTGCCGTAACTGACCGTCAACACGACAACGGCAACAAAACCAACACTCACGGCCATCCATTGGAGGGGGCGCAGTTTTTCCTTGAGGACCACCACGCCGATGAGTACGGAGACCAGCGGGTTGATGAAGTAGCCAAGGGCCGCTTCGATCGCGCTGCCGGTGGTCACGGCAAACACGTATGTGAGCCAGTTGATGACGATGAGCACGCCGGCGACGGCCAAGGTGGACACGATGCGCCGGTTGCGCACCGCTGTGGCGAATTTCCGCCACCCCTTGCCGGCGGTGATGATGAGGGCACAGAAAATCACTGACCACACCACACGGTTGGCAACAATTTCCACACTGTTTGCGGGTGCGAGCAAGATGAAATAGATGGGCAGCATGCCCCAAATACCGTAGGCTCCCACCCCATAGAGCACACCGGAGGCGGCAGTGGATCGGGCCGGCTTTGGTGCCTTCTTTTGCTTGCCGGAGGCACTATTCATTCGAGGTTTGCGAAGTGTCACAAACTCCATAACAACACTGATGTAGGTTAAAAGCCACGGTAGTGCCGCTGTCTGGCCGCGGTGAGTGATTCGTCACTTTCAATCGCGGGCCCTTACCCGTGCAGCGGGTTGCCAATTAGACTATGAAAACAGTGCTTAATTCGCGTCCCGCACGCAACGATCGTTCCATGATGTTGCGGTTCACCGTTCGAAAGGACCCTCTTCTTGGCTAACTCGAGCGTTGCCCGTCCCTTCCGTGTCGCCATTATTGGGTCCGGCCCGGCAGGTGTCTATGCAGCAGACATTTTAACGAAGTCCCAGGAAGTCGCCGGCGGTGAGGTTCAAGTCCGCATCGACATCTTCGAGTCTCAACCGGCACCCTACGGCTTGATCCGCTATGGCGTGGCGCCTGACCACCCCCGCATCAAGGGCATTGTCAACGCTCTTCACAAGGTGCTGGACCGCGGGGACATCCGCTTCTTCGGCAATGTCACCTATGGCAGGGACGTTGCCCTGGCCGATCTCCGCTCGTTCTACGATGCCGTCATTTTTGCCACAGGGGCCACGAAGGACGCGGAGCTGGACATCCCCGGTATTGAGTTGGAAGGGTCATACGGAGGAGCCGACTTTGTCTCCTGGTACGACGGCCACCCTGACGTGCCGCGGGAATGGCCGTTGGAAGCCAAGGAAGTGGCTGTCATTGGAAACGGCAATGTGGCGCTGGACGTGGCACGCGTGTTGTCCAAGCACGCCGATGACCTGCTCTCGACCGAGATTCCGGAGAACGTGTATGCGTGCCTGAAATCTTCCCCGGTGACGGATGTGCACATCTTTGGCCGCCGCGGGCCCGCTCAGGTCAAGTTCACACCGCTGGAGCTGCGTGAACTAAGCCAGTCTCGCGATGTGGACATTGTCCTCTACGACGACGACTTTGACTTTGATGAGGCCTCCGATGCCGCGGTCAAGAGCAACAACCAGGTCAAGATCATGGTCAATACGCTCACCAACTGGCTGGCCGAAGAGCATGACCCCAACCGGGTTGCCGCGTCCCGCCGCCTTCACCTGCACTTCCTGCACACGCCCGTGGAAATCACCGGAACTGACGGGCACGTCTCCGGCATTCGCTTTGAACGCAACAAACTCGACGGCACGGGCAATGCGCGCGGCACTGGTGAGTTCATCGACTATCCCGTCCAGGCCGTGTACCGCGCGGTCGGATACCTGGGTTCGGAATTGCCGGAGGTGCATTTTGATGCCCGCCGCGGCATCATCCCGAACGACGGCGGACGCGTGCTGGGCGTTGACGGCACCCAGGTGCCGGGCCTCTACGCGACGGGCTGGATCAAGCGGGGGCCGATCGGTTTGATTGGCAGCACCAAAGGGGATGCGCTGGAGACCATCGGGTGCCTGCTTGAGGACAGGCTCAACCTGCCCGTCCCGGAACATCCTGGTGAGGGCGAAATCCTCGAGCTGCTCGAATCGCGTGGCATTGAATTCACCACGTGGGAGGGCTGGAACAAGCTCGACGCCCACGAGAAGCATTTGGGTGCTAGCTACGAGCCGAAACCCGGTATTGAGGTCAACCGCGAGCGCATCAAGGTTGTGGAGCGCGAGCAAATGGTGAACATCTCCAAAAAGTAGTCCAGGTTGGGCGGCATGCAGAGCGTGAAAAGTGAGCTGTGCCGGCTCAACTCCTCCGACATGAGATTCTTGGCAGCGTGAACGCGAACAAGGCAACACCCATGACCCTGGCGGACGTGGCACCGGAATCGGTGCTGCTCGCCGGGGCCGGCCGTGCCATTCTGCTACAGCTTGCCCACCCTGCCGTGGGGCACGGGGTGGCGCGGCATTCAAACTTTGCCAGCGATCCGCTTAAGCGTTTCCATGGCACACTGGCCTACATCTATGCGCTGAGCAACGGCACCGCAGGGCAGCGGAAAACAGTGCAACGGCAGGTGCAACGATCCCATCTGCCTGTCAAGGCGGCAGCGTCAGGCGACGTGCCTGCCTATAGTGCCGCCGACCCGCACCTTCAACTGTGGGTGGCTGCGACACTTTACGAATCAGCCTGTCAGACGTACGACGTCGTGTTCCCCGCACTTTCCGAGAGCGACGCGGAATCCGTGTATCGCAGCTACGCGGTGCTGGGAACGGCGCTGGGCATGCCGGCGGAACTCTGGCCCGAGTCACGAGCCGACTTTGCCGTGTATTGGGAAGATCAGCTGGCACGGTTGCACGTGGATGACACCGTCCGGGCGGTGGCCGCTGAACTGCTGGCGGCCAGAGCCGCACCTTGGTGGATCAGGGCTGCCATGCCGCTTGCACGGTTTTTGACTGCAGGCATGCTCCCGCCTCACGTGCGCCAGATGTACGCCCTGACATGGTCTCCACGCAGCGACTGGCTCCTGCGACTCTTCTTCGGAAGTGCCGCAAAACTGGTTCCCCTCGTGCCCGAGAAGGTGCGTCATGCGCCCATGCACTACTACCTCAAGCACATTCCCGCCTAACTCGCATACCCGTCTCACTACGGGGCGGCGTAACGCAGCAACCAATCGACGAGCGGGCGCAGCAGCTCCCACTGCACGGAGATTCGCTCCGACGCTTCCACGGTATGCAACCATTCGGAGTGCTCCAACCGGATTGAGGCACTCAGCGTCTTGTGCTTCAGAAGTTCGGCACGCGGGTGGTCCTTGGAGAAGTAGCTCGGCACGGTCTTCAGGGCTTGACCCTCAACGCTGAATCCGGTACCAGCCAGCTCCGCAACGATGGACGCCAGTGCCAATCCGCTTGCAGCGGCATCCACGGCGGCACGGTACCGGGACAGCTGTGCAGGAGGGAAGGAATGGCAGCCGCCGCCCAGCAGTAGCCCAGAAGCATCTAGCTGCAGGTAGAACCCCACCTCCCCATAGTTTGAGCAGAACATGCCCTGTGCGGTTTTGTACGGCGCCTTGTTCGCAGCGAACCGCACATCCCGGTGGGGCCGGAAGAGCTTGCCTGGCCCAAACCTGGGCAGCAAACTGCTTTGAAGGGCCAACAGCGGCAGGCGCACATCGGCGTCGTACGCGTCCCTGTGCCCCAGCCACCAGTCCTTGTTGTTGTGCTGTTCCAAAGCGGCATAGAACTCGAGGGCCGCGGGTGGAATCCCGGTAAACGTGTTCATGGCTTGAGCCTAGGGACATGATGAAACAGCCGCTACGGCCGCGACAACATCTGTGGGCAAGTAGCCGCAGCGGCCCACCTGTGCAGGACGGAGCACGTCCGCTTAGGTCCGCCTAATTGGACTGAGTCCAGAAAACCCTGCATAATTGACACATGGTCACCAAACAGCGGTCGGAAGAGATGTTGCGGGCAGTGTCACTGCGCGTGACGCGACCCCGGCTTGCCGTTCTGGACACGGTCAGCTCCAATCCCCATGCCGATGCCGACACCATTATTGGTGCGGTGCGCAATGAGTTGGGCAGCGTTTCCAAGCAGGCCGTCTATGACGTCTTGGCAGCACTTGTCGAGGCAAACTTGGTGCACCGCATTGAACCAGCAGGATCACCGGCACGCTTTGAAACGAGGGTGGGAGACAACCACCACCACGTTGTGTGCCGAACCTGTGGGGACATTGCCGACGTCGACTGCGCTGTCGGCCACGCACCCTGTCTGCGCGCCTCCAACAACCACGGTTTCAGCATTGATGAAGCCGAGGTCATCTACTGGGGCACTTGCCCGGACTGCGCAAGCAAAAGACTTCTGAACGAACAAGATCTCACTACCGCAAGGAGCGAATAGTAAACATGACTATCGAAAACACCGCGCCGCTGACCACCGCCGCAGGCGCACCAGTTGCCAACAACCAGGACAGCCTCACCGCCGGACCCCGTGGTCCGCTGCTGTTGCAGGATGTCTGGTTCCTTGAGAAGCTGGCTCACTTCAGCCGCGAGGTCATCCCCGAGCGCCGCATGCACGCCAAGGGCTCAGGCGCCTTCGGAACGTTCACGGTCACCAATGACATCTCCAAGTACACCAAGGCGAACATCTTCTCCGAGGTCGGCAAGCAGACTGAAATGTTTGCTCGTTTCTCCACGGTCGCCGGCGAGCGCGGCGCAGCCGACGCCGAGCGCGACATCCGCGGCTTCTCGCTGAAGTTCTATACCGATGAGGGCAACTGGGACCTGGTGGGCAACAACACCCCCGTGTTCTTCTTCCGCGACCCGTTGAAGTTCCCCGACCTGAACCGCGCCGTCAAGCGCGACCCGCGCACCAACATGCGCAGCGCCGAGAACAACTGGGACTTCTGGACCAACCTCCCCGAGTCCCTGCACCAGGTCACGATCGTCATGTCCGACCGCGGCATCCCGGCCAGCTACCGCCACATGCACGGCTTCGGCTCACACACCTTCTCCCTGATCAACGCCGAAGGTGAGCGTTTCTGGGTCAAGTTCCACCACCGCACCCAGCAGGGCATCAAGAACCTGACTGACGCAGAATCGGCTGCACTGGTTGGTTCGGACCGCGAGTCACATCAGCGCGACCTCTTCGACTCGATCGAGAACGGCGACTTCCCCAAGTGGAAGCTCATGGTTCAGATCATGCCCGAAGCAGATGCAGAGACCTACAAGTACCACCCGTTCGACCTCACCAAGATCTGGAGCAAGGAAGACTACCCGCTGATCGAGGTTGGCGAGTGGGAACTGAACCGCAACGCTGAGAACTACCATGCCGACGTCGAGCAGGCTGCTTTCGCACCCGCCAACGTGGTTCCGGGCATCAGCTTCTCCCCGGACCGCATGCTCCAGGGCCGCCTGTTCTCCTACGGTGACGCCCAGCGTTACCGCCTCGGTGTGAACCACCACCAGATCCCGGTGAACGCACCGAAGAACCCCACTGCCAACACATACCACCGTGACGGTCAGGGCCGCGTTGATGGCAACCAGGGCCGCACCCCCGGCATCGAGCCGAACTCCTACGGCCGTTGGGCCGAGCAGCCTGCGTACGCCGATCCGGCGTTGGCCATTGGTGCCACTGCAGACCGTTTCAACTTCCGCGAAGACGATGCCAACTACTTCGAGCAGCCCGGCATCCTGTTCCGCGAGAAGATGGACGACGCCCAGCGCCAGGTGCTCTTCGAGAACACCGCGCGCGCCATCGACGGAGCTTCACAGGCCACCATCGAGCGCCACATCTTCAACTGCACCCAGGCTGATCCGGCCTACGGTGCCGGTGTACGTGCGGCCATCGAAGCCCACCAGGCGTCCAAGGCCTAGTCCTTAGACAAGTACCACTGCCAAGTACGACGGCGGCACCCGACTCACGCGTTCAGCGTGGGCCGGGTGCCGCCGTCGTTCGTTAAGCCCCGAATGGGGTTGGGGGAGAGGGAGTGGCGGGGAGCAGGTACTATCCCAGCAGGTGTTCGCGGCCAAACATGGCCGCTGCGGCTCGCGCGGAGGGGGTTCCGGCGTCGAGGTCGGCACCTGCGGCGATCAGGAGAGCGGAGACGGCGTCCTCGCCCTTGAACAAGGCACCGGCCAGCGGGGACTGGTCGCGGCCGTTGCGGATGTCCACGTTGGCGCCGCGCTCCAGCAGCTCGGCCACGGTTTCAGCCTTCCCCTTGTAGGCGGCGAGCATCAGCAAGGTGTTGCCCTCGGGGTCCTGGACATCGATTGCCAGCCCGTGGTCGAGGAATTCGGCCAGCTCCGTGGTTTTGCCGTCACGGGCAAGGTCCATGGCCAGGGCGAGGACCTTGGCAGTCTGCTCTTCGTTGAGGGATGCGTTATTGGTCATTTCTCCACAATAGGCGATGGCCCGTCGCTTTTTCCGTGCCAGGGCTCCGGAAGTGGCACATTCAAGCCACCGCCCGTCACAAAGGCAGCGAGCTGGTGTGTGGCATCGCCGTGCCGGCGGCCGAAGATGTGGAAGGTTTGCGGTGCCGCCGAAACCCAGTCGTCGCAGACCCACACGGTCACGCCGGCGAAGGCGGGCTGGGCGTGGGAGGCAAGAACGGCCATCCCTTGAGCCAGTTCCAGCAAGGCGGCAGGTGAGGTCTCATCGAGGCTTGCAACGGGCTGTCGTGGGACGCCCGTCCAGTGGCCTCCCCGGAACGGCGTGCCGGGTGCCTGGCGTGAGGGTTCGACGTGGAATGCGCGCGAGTCCCAGGCAAGCGCCAGCGGGTGTTGCTCCTGCATCGCGGCAGAAGGTTGCTCCAGTTCGTGACGCTGTTTGGGCCCCTGTTCCGGTTCAGAAGTTTTGCCATGGCTGGGCGTGGATGCGACCCTGCCGTCATGCCAGCGGCGGAGCTGCTCGTCAAGTTCTTCGGTGTTCCCCACCGCCGGACGCTCGTGGGCAGGGCGCGAGAGTGCGGAGGCCGCCGTCGTGCTTGCAGGCAAGGTGAAGAAGACGTGGAGGGACGGGGTGGAGGTCTCCGCGACAGGTTCTCCCAACGCGTCGCCCACTGGCTGCCAATTCAAAGCCAGGTAGAGCTGCGCGGCAGTGGCTCCCCTCAGCTCGATCAGGGCACGGCGCAAATGGCCATAGCAGCGCAGCAGATCAGTGGCGGATTCGACGGCAAAGGCGAGTGAGGGGTCGTTGAGCCGAAGCACAAAGTGGCCCTGCGTCAAGGTGGATTTGGGGCGCCGAACACTCCAGAACGTGGAGGAACACAGGTGGCTGCGTGGCTGTGGCATCGGCGTCCCCCAATTTCTGCTTGCCCAATGACTTCGTTGCCAGCATAACGGAGATGATTCCCCGGCCGGACTAGGCTGTATCCGTGCCACGAATCCTTGCCGACATCACCCCGCTGCGGGAGAGCCCGGCATTCAGGCGGCTGTGGCTGGGCAACGGGCTCTCCTCCATCGGCACGCAGCTGACCGTTGTGGCCGTGAGCCTTGAAGTTTATGACCTCACCGGCTCCACCTTGTCAGTGGGCATGCTGGGACTGGCCGCGCTGGGGCCGCTGGTGTTTGCCGGACTGTACGGCGGTGCCATCGCCGACACCCACGATCGCCGTAAGGTGGCACTGAGCTCCTCCACGGTCCTGTGGCTGGTCACCATCTGCATTGCGCTGCAGGCCTGGCTGGGGCTGGGCAACGTCTGGCTACTGTACGGGCTCATCGCCGTGCAGTCCGGGGCGGCCGGAGTGAACGGTTCGGCGCGCAGTGCCATTGTGCCGCGGCTGGTGCGCCTTGAGCTGCTGCCCTCGGCCAATGCGCTGAGCATGATCGTCATGGGGCTGGGAACCACCATTGGGCCCCTGATGGCAGGTGTTTTAGTGGCCAACGTGGGCTACGGCTGGACTTACACCATCGACGTCCTCACGTTTACGGCATCGCTGTGGGCGCTGTTCAAGCTCCCACCACTGCCACCCTTGGCGCGGACGGACGGCGGCACGGTGCAACGCGCCGGCTTCAAGTCGGTGCTGGAGGGCTTCGCGTTCCTGGGCTCCCGGAAGAACCTGCGCATGACGTTTTTGGTGGACATGTGCGCCATGGTGTTTGCCCTTCCGCGGGCGCTGCTTCCGGCTATCGGCGCGGTGTGGCTCGGCGGCGGCGAGCAAACGGCCGGACTGCTGTTGGCCTCCATTGCGGCAGGATCTTTTTTGGCCGCCATGTTCTCCGGACCGCTGGGCGGGATTCGGCGCCAGGGCCTGGCCGTGGTCTGGTCCATCACGCTGTGGGGTGCCGCCATTGTTGGTTTGGGCGGCACGGTTTTAGCGGGCGGCCACACGCACGACGGCGGGATCTCGCCATGGCTTGTTGGCGCCGTCGCCGCACTGGTGGTAGCAGGCGTGGCGGACACCGTCAGTGCCGTGTTCCGCTCCACCATCCTGCAATCCGCCACTCCCGACCACCTGCGCGGGCGGTTGCAGGGAATTTTTGTTGTGGTGGTCACCGGCGGGCCTCGCCTGGGTGATGTGTTTTCCGGGACCACCGGATCCTGGCTGGGCGAAGGCTGGGCCGCCGTGGCAGGTGGGCTGCTGTGTATAGCAGCCGTCTGGGCGCTTGCATCGTGGCAGCGCGGCTTCCTACGCTACGACGCACGCAACCCACAACCCTGAACCGGAGAGCCTGGGTGGGAACAAGCACTCGCGCGGACGCGTTTAAAGGTGTGCAGGCAGCCAGTGAAAGGACACGAAAGTGCGCAGGCATTACAACGGACTCAAGACGGTGGGACTCTTTGGCGTTTTGTGGGCCGTGCTGTTGGGCATCGGGGCGGTCATCGCGGCGGGCAGCGGTAGTGCCGCGCCACTGTGGATTTTTGCCCTCATTGGCGTGGCCACCACTGCCTATGGGTATTGGAACAGCGGGAAGATAGCCATCCGCTCCATGCAGGCCTACCCCGTCACGGAAACACAGGCGCCAGGCATCTACAGGATTGTCCGTGAACTCTCCGTCAAAGCGAACCAGCCCATGCCCTCCATCTACATCTCACCCACCCAGGCGCCCAACGCCTTTGCCACCGGCCGCAACCCCAAAAATGCCGCCGTGTGCTGCACCGAAGGCATCTTGAACCTCCTGGATGAGCGTGAACTGCGCGGTGTGCTGGGGCACGAACTCATGCACGTCTACAACAGGGACATCCTCACCTCCTCCGTGGCGGCAGCCGTGGCCGGCATCATCACCTCGGTGGCTCAAATGATGCTGTTCTTTGGAGGAGACCGCCGCAACGCCAACCCGCTGGCCATGATCGCCATGGCGCTGCTGGCACCGATGGCTGCCTCCCTGATCCAGCTGGCCATCAGCCGCACCCGTGAATATGATGCGGACGAGGACGGTGCCCACCTGACCGACGACCCCCTGGCCTTGGCCTCCGCGTTGCGGAAGCTGGAACTTGGGGTTCAGCGGGCACCCCTGCCGCAAGAGCAAAACCTGGTCAACAGCAGCCACCTGATGATCGCCAACCCGTTCAAGGGTGCAGGAGCGGCCAAGCTCTTTTCCACGCATCCGCCGATGGAACAGCGTATTGCACGCTTGGAAAAGATGGCTGGCAGGACCCTGTCCTGACTGTCCGGCAGGACGAGGCACCCCGCTTGAACCGCCACACCGGCCCCCAATTCCCGCGCAGCCCCCAGCCCGATAGGACAGAATGGAAGCATGCGACTGATTTTGATCCGGCACGGCCAGACACCCAACAACGTCCACAGCCTCCTGGACACCGCGGTCCCGGGACCCGGTTTGACCCGGCTGGGCGAACTGCAGGCCGCTGCGGTGCCCAATGCTGTTGCCGAGCAGAGCATCGACGCTCTCTACATCTCCAACCTCACCCGCACGGCACTGACCGCTGCCCCGCTGGCAGCCGCCCGCGGCCTTGACCCGCTGGTGCGGGACGGGCTGCGCGAGATCAGTGCCGGCGAGCTTGAAATGAAGGGTGACATCCCCTCGATCGAGGCGTACCTTGCAGCACTGAAGTCCTGGCTGACGGGCGACTTGTCGGTACGGATGCCAGGAGCTGACACCGGATATGACGTGCTTGAACGCTTTGACGCCGTGGTTGAAGAGGCCGCCCAAGCTCATCAAGCCGTAGCCATGGTCAGCCACGGGGCAATGATCCGCTTCTGGGCAGGGCACCGGGGGATGAACATGGACTGGGCGTCCACTCAGTTCCACGACCTCTCCAACACCGGTTTTGTGGTGCTCGACGGAGAACCAAAAGGCAGCGTGGCACCCGGAGGCTGGCAGATTCAACAATGGTCCGGTGCCCCGGCAGGTGGCCTGACCGGCTTGGATGCGGACGGTCCCACTGCGGAACTGACGACGGAAGCACTCGTCGACCGACATGAAAACGGCTAAGGGCACAGGCGCCGCCACTGCGTCAGACATTGCTGCGTCTGACAT
>NZ_JAUNVV010000121.1 GCF_030540645.1 Arthrobacter sp. | reverse complement strand
AGTGCTGGCCCATGCACAAGGATGGCCGGTGCCGCGAGGTGGATCCGCTGCGATCTCCCAGGCCCTTGCAGAGGACTTCACGGCCCATGGTGGTCGGATTGAGGTGGGCGTGCACGTACGGAGCATCGGGGAGTTGAAAGCCGCCACAGGTGCCAGGGCCATCATCTGCAATACGACGCCGCGAGCCTTGGCTGCCATGGCCCCAAAAGAATTACCGAACCGTTATATACGTAAGCTGGAATCCTTTGAATATGGGGCGGGCGTGTGCAAGGTGGATTTTGCCTTGTCAGGACCCGTGCCGTGGAAGGCAGCAGAACTGGCCAAGGCACCAACCCTCCACCTGGGAGGATCGAGAAGAGCCATAGCGTTTGCTGAAGCCGAGGTGCTGGCTGGACGGCACCCGCAGAATCCCTATGTGCTCGCAGTGCAGGCCAGTGTGGTTGACAGCAGCCGCGCTCCGGCAGGACACCACACCCTGTGGTCGTATACCCACGTTCCGGCAGGTTCCACACGGAACTGCACTGAAGACATTGTCCGAACCGTGGAACGGTACGCCCCGGGGTTCCGGGATTTGATCCTGGCGAGTAGTGTGCAAACCGCTCGTGACGTGGCTGGCTACAACGTCAACTACATTGGCGGTGACATTGCATCAGGTGCGGTGACGCTGAAACAGTTGATGAAGCGGCCGATCGTCTCCACCGACCCCTGGCGGACCCCCGCAGAAGGCTTGTATTTGGGCTCCGCCTCAACCCCTCCAGGGCCCGCGGTGCACGGCATGGCGGGCTGGTTCGCTGCCCGGTCTGCTCTGAAGAATACGTTCGGCCTGCCCGTGCCCAGCCTGAGGTTCTGAATACACGTTGTGATTAGACAAAAAAGCTGCCCGGTCCCTGTGACAGGGGCCGGGCAGCTTGTGTACTGCAGTGTTAGTTGCGGCGATCCAGCTTGCCGATGACCGCTCCGGTAGAGTTCGTGACGGTCAGGACGTCGCCGGAAATGGTGCCGCCAGCGGCCTTGGACAGCCACGTGTCCATGCCCTCGCAATGCATCTGGGTGGTACCGAGCTGCGGGAACGTGAGTTCACCGTCGATCATGAGCCACTGCCCGGATAGGCGGTTGCATCCATCACTGCCGGTGAGGAAGCCGGCCTTGTTGGCGTCTTGCTCCTGGCCGAGAGCCAACTCAAGGTAGGGCTGCTTATCCGTGTTGTAACCGTTGCCCCACGTGCCCACGGGGCCTGTTGCTGCACCGCAGGAGGAGATGGAGAAGGCTAGAAGAAGGCCGCCGGCAAGGGCTGCAATGCGTTTCATGATGAGGGTGGCTCCGATCGCGCTGGTCTAGACGTGCGTTTCCCTTATGTTATTGCATGGGCAGTCATTCCCGCCCTTCGTGGCGGCAGGCTTGCCGAGCCATTTGCTAAGAGCATTCGGGCACCGGGTCTTCCTAGTGCGCGCCGACACCTGCCGCAGCCGGGACAGGGGCGGTCAGGACGCCGTCTCGCATGCTGGCCACGGCATCGGTGAGGGGGACAAACTCTGTGTCATGGGTGACCATGACGGTGGCCACGTTGAACTCGTCACAAACCTCGCGCAGCAAACGGACAATCGAGTCGCTGCGAGCATGGTCCAGCGCAGCCGTGGGCTCATCAACCAGCAGGATCCTGGGACGGGCCATGAGAGCGCGGGCAATATTGACGCGTTGACGCTGGCCCCCGGAAAGCTGGTGTGGCCGCTTGCCGGCTGAATCGGCCAGCCCCACCAACTCCAGCAACTCGGCGGCCTTGGTGGCGGCGTTGCGGAGGGACTTTCCACGCAGATGGTCAGTAATGATGAGCTGTTCTGCGGCTGTCAGCGAGGCCAACAGATTTGGCTGCTGGAAGATGATCCCCACCTTGTCCCGGCGCAGGATGGACAGCTCCTTCTGAGACAGTGCCGTGGCGTCGACGCCGTCGATCATCACGAGTCCGGAGGTGGGCTTGACCAGGGTGGCGGCTACTGCCAGCAGGCTGGACTTGCCTGACCCTGAAGGTCCGACAAGGGAAACGAACTCACCAGGTTGGACGGCGAGGTCCACGGCGTCCAATGCCGTCATGAGCCCCTCACCGTCAGGGTATTGCAGCGTCACGTTGATCAGGTTCAGTGCAGTCATGGTTGATTCCTTAGCGATTCATATTTCGGAGAGGGAGAGTGGGGACAAGCAGGGCTTGCGGTCCGCAGTTCAGTTCCCACCCAGGGCGATCATGGCGTCGACTCGGGTGACTTTGCGGACGGCCAGTGCCGCACCCGCCAGTCCCAGGACGAAGATGCCGGCAACGGGCAGGATTGTTGTTGCCGGTGTGAGTAGGAATGGGGCTGCTTGTGCGGCGACGATTCCGCCGGCCACTCCCACCAACCCGCCAATGCCTGCCCCTGCCAGCAGCACGATGGCGGCCTGCGTCAGGGCATCGCGCAGGAGGTAGTTGCCGGATGCGCCCATGGCCTTGAGCACGGCGATGTCACGGGTGCGCTGGACGGTCCAGACGGTCAGGAATGCCACGATCACCAGGGCAGAAATGCCGTAGAGGAATGCTTGCATCATCAGCAAGGAGCCGTTTTCGCTCTTGTAACCGCCCAACCCTTGGAACGAGCCGCTGCGGGTAGTGCTGGCCGTGCCCGCTGCTGCGTTGATCGGCGCCGTATCCACGGAGGTACCCTTCTCGAAGGTCACCGCGAGCACCGTTGCCAGCTGTTCCGGATCGCTGAGATGCGCCATCTTCTTCCACGTGGAAAGCGTTGTCCAGACCACGGAGCTGTGTGAATACCATTGGTCGGGCACAATAGCGCCCACGCTCAACGCGTTCCCGGCAATCGTGACAGCATCCCCGGTGGTAAGCGAAAGCTGTTTGGCTACACTTTCACCAATGACAACGGTTGAGTCACTGATGTCCGACGGCGCGATCCCGGCATGCGCGCCCTGCTCGCCGACAGCTGGTTCCCCAACGCCAAACACGGCCACATTGGTAATGCCCTTGCTGTTGCCTGCGCCTTGGAAGCGGCTTTGGCTGATGCCCAGCGGCACGGCCGAAGCAATGCCTTTTTCTCCTGCCCAGGTGTTGAGTTGTCTTTGGGTGACCTGACTTTCAGTGAAGGAGACCTTGGCATCGTTTGCTGCTGGTGCTCCGAACACCAACTGGCTCACTGGGGTGCCGGATGCCTTGCCGAGGTCCGCTACCGCCGAGGTTGATTGGTCGCCCAGCCCGGCTGTGAGTCCGGAAAGCAGCACAAGAAGCAGGCTGATCAAGGCCACAACGGCGCCCATGAGGGCAAACCGTCCTTTGGCAAAGCGGATGTCTCGGATCGCGAGGAACATGTGCAGCTACTTTCATGGGCCGAAAAGGGTTGCTTTCCGGGTGGACGAACTTGTAATTCCACGATCCCGCGAATCGCAGCCGAATCCATCGCAGGGTTGGTTGATCCGGTCGCTGCGAAAGGGTTGAGCCGCTCGTCAACCATTTGGTTGATCCGCGAGGGCAGGCCACCGCATAAGCTGGTGGCATGTCTGCCGTGGATGCCTCGCCCGTGACGAGTGGCACTATCCTTCGATTCCTGCGCGTCACCTTGCATGTCGGCTTTGCCGGGCTGCTGGCAGTAGGGGTTCTACGCCTTCTGATCCAACCGGAAGGGCGGAACGGGCGCTACTTCTTCATTGCACTTTCCGTTCTGCTTGCCGTGGTCTACCTGGTGGGAACTGTGGCAGAGAAGCGTTTTTCAACTGGTGCCCTGGAAAGGAATCCGCGGCGCTTCGCAGTCGTGTGGCTGGCGTTGATCACACTCATATGGGCTGTTCTCATGCTCGGTTCGGTTGACTTTTCCTGGCTTGTTTTCCCGCTGTTCTTCCTGCACCTGCACCTGCTTCCGCGATGGGTGGGGCCCAGCATGGTGGTGCTTATGACCGTGGGGGTAATCCTTGCGCAGTGGATGTCCACCGGCGCGAGCGCTCCTCCGCTACCTGTCATTGTGGGTCCGCTATTTGGTGCGGCCTTCGCGGTAGTGACGTCAAAGGCATACCTGTTGTTGTACCAGGAGGGTGAAGTCCAGCGCCGTGCCGCAGACGAATTGCGACGCACCCGTGCAGAACTGGCGGCCACACAACACGAGTCCGGGGTGCTGGCTGAGCGTGCCCGGCTGGCGCGGGAAATCCATGACACCTTGGCCCAAGGCTTTTCCTCCATCATTCTGGTTTCCAGGGCTGCCCTGCGCAGCCTGAACTCCGGGGATGTTGAATCGAGCAAGGAGAGCTTGGACATGATTGAGGCGACAGCCGCGGAGAACTTGGCCGAGGCCCGGAACTTCGTACGCGGACTGTCCGCCCCGGCCCTTGCCGAGGCGTCCCTGGTGGAGAGTTTGTCCCGACTATGCACCAAAACCCAGCGTGAGGCTGCCGCGCGCGGGGGCTCATTGCGTTGCAGCTTCAGGCTCGACGGCGAGCCCGTCGATTTGCCGCAACCCTACAAAGTGACGCTGCTGCGCGCTGCCCAGGCGAGCCTCGCCAATGTCTGGTTGCACGCGAAGGCGGGGTCCGCCGTCGTCAGTCTGGCGTTTTTGGGCAGCGAAGTGACCCTTGACGTGTTCGACGACGGGCGTGGCTTTGAGCCGGAAAAGCTTGCGGACACGGTGGCCGGAAGGGCGGATGGGAGCGGCTTCGGCTTGCAGTCGCTGCACGAGCGCGTCCTGGCGCAGCACGGAACGCTGGCCATTGAGTCGGCCCCAGGGGAAGGGACGGTGGTGGCCATCCGGCTACCGCTGGGGATGGGTACCAATGCAGGGCAGGGGGAAATAGCATGAGCGAAATTCGGATCCTATTGGTGGATGACCACCCCGTGGTGCGGGCTGGCCTGCGTGCCATGCTCACTGAATTTGAGGGGTTCACGGTGGTGGCCGAGGCTCCTGAAGGAGGGGCGGCCATTAAAGAGGTGCAGCGCCTGCATGCCTTGGGTGAGCCGGTGAATCTTGTCCTGATGGATCTGCAAATGGGGGATGGCATGGACGGTGTGAGTGCCACGAAGGCCATCAAGTTGCTGCCCGATGCCCCTCCCGTGCTGATTTTGACAACCTATGACACGGATGCCGACATTTTGGCGGCAGTTGAGGCTGGAGCTAGTGGCTACATGCTCAAGGATGCCCCACCTGAGCAGATCCGTGCGGCTGTGCAGTCTGCGGCTGCTGGTCAGACTGCACTGGCTCCTGAAGTAGCTGCCCGGCTTATGGGCCGGATTCGAAACCCAGCACCTGTTTTGTCCGCCCGGGAAGTTGAACTAGTTGAGCTGCTGGCCACAGGCATGGGCAACAAGGCGATCGCCAAACAACTGTTCATCTCTGAGGCAACGGTCAAGACGCATCTGGTGCACATCTATGACAAGTTGGGCGTTGATAACAGAACAGCGGCCATTTCCGTCGCTGTCTCGCGCCGGATCATCCGCAGCGCGGGGTAGTTACAACAGCCCAGCGTCATGGAGTGTGAAGATCGTGTCATGTGGATGCGGCCAAGATCTTCTTCCCCTACACTGTGATATGGATAACATATGGTGCGCACGGTGCGATGCTGTGCGTGGTTCTGAAACTTTGTGTTCGTTCGAAAAAATGCCATGAAATTTCAGGAAAATGACGTACGCTCATGAGTACCGCGTGCAAGGAAACAGGGGGAAGTTCGGTGAAGGTTTCGCAAGGTAAGTCAAGGACCTACCAGTTGAGCATGGCGGTCGTTTGCACGCTGCTTGCGTCGGGTGGTTTTGTGGGGGCTGGGTACGCTGACACTTCCACGGGGGACGCTGCAGCAGCGGCCAGCTCTCAGGAGAGTCTTCGGCTCGCCACAACTGTTGAAGTGGCGTCACCGGCTGGATTCGATTCCTTTGCCGCTCAGGGTCTGGGCGTGAAGTTGTCCTTCGCAAATACCTTGATTCAAGCCAATAAGCCGGCTGCCAAGCAGATATTCGACCTGACGGATCCCAACGGCAACACCCCCCATCTTGCCCGTTCAGTCAATGCGATGCGAGGAGCCGTTCCGGAAATCTCCGCGGAGCTCATCTCCCAGGTCCGCAAAGACATCCTTGCTGCTGCCTACCAAGGCCTGGGCCACCCCTACGTGTGGGGCGGCACCAGCTTTGAGTACGGTTGGGACTGCTCCGGATTTGTCCAGTGGGCCTACGCGCAGGCTGGTGTTGCGCTTCCCCGCACGGAGCAGTGGATGCCGATGGTGGAAACCTCCAATCCTCAGCCCGGTGACATTGTGGTGCAAAATCCTGACGGCCCCAACCACTGGTCACACATTGGCATCTATATTGGTAATGGAAAAATGATCAGCGCGCTGAACCCGTCAGTAGGCACGTTCATCCATGCCCCGAGCGACGTCAGCAACTCGTCTACATATTTCACCATGCCAGGCTTTGCGTCCGCCGATGAAAATGCGAAGGCGCAGGCTGCCAAGGACAAGGCCGACAAGGCGGCGAGTGATATCAAGGCGGCAGGAAGCACCTCCTCAGCCCCCAGTACGGCAACGAAGCCCAGCACAGTGCCGGGGACTACTCCGGGAACGACGGTGCCGGGAACTACGAAGCC
>NZ_JAUNVV010000120.1 GCF_030540645.1 Arthrobacter sp. | reverse complement strand
GAACCCACTGAGTCGGCGACGGCGAGCCCGAGCCCGTCGGAAACTGCGGTGCCGACGTCCACCAGCCTGGCGACAGCCGGACCGGGCGCCGCAACAACCAAGGGCCAGGAGCCGACGTCGGCCGCTGCTGCACCCGGCAGCACCATCCCCGGCAGCACTGCCCCGGCAGCCGGCAGTGGTGACGACCTGGCCAGCACAGGTGCCCACTCCACCAAACTGCTGGTGGGTGCCCTCCTGCTCCTCATGGCAGCAGGAGGCGCACTGATGCTGGGAGGGCGCGGCCGCCGCAGGGCCTAGTCGTGGCATTCTCCGGACTACCAGCCAGCGCCGGATGAATGCTGCCTGTGAGCAAGAGGGGTGTAACGAGAAATCCGTTGCACCCCTCTTCCTTGCCATCAGTTCTGTTCAGCCCGAGTGGTCGCACGCCCTCGGCAAAGATGCCAGTGGACGGCTAGGAAAAGGCTAGGAACTCGCGTACCGGCCGGCGTCGTCCTCGGCAGTCCAGACGGGGGAGTTCTGGCCCAAGCCTGTGACAGGGCGGGTGAAGCCGTCATATTGCGGCTCGGAATGGTCGCGGAACCACGCCACCAGCTCGCCGTGGAGTTGCTCCTTGAGCGCTGTGAACACCGGATTGTCGAATTCATTGGACAGTTCACCGGGGTCGGAGATGAGATCGTAAAGCTCTCCCGGGGCGTCGCCATGGCGCCAAACATACTTGTGCGTGGTGGTGCGGATCATGCGGGTGCCGCCGTATTCGTCGAAAATGACGATCGAGTCCTGTCCAGCCGCATCCCATTCTTCGGGTGAACCCAGGAAGCGCGGGGCAATGGAGTCCCCGGCAATGAGCGGATCCACCGGCTTGGGTGCCCCTGCAAGCTCCAGCACTGTGGCGTGGAAGGAAGCTGCCGTGGTGAGGACGTCGTCCAGGCGGGGCGTGATGGTGCCGGGACGGTTGATGATGAACGGGACAAGGATCGAATCCTCCCAGACATTGAGCGGAACGGTGCCGTTGCCCTTGCCCCAAATTCCGTGCTGGCCGCAGCTGAAGCCGTTGTCCGAGGTAAAGATGACATAGGTGTCCTCACGCGCCCCGGCCTCCTCCAAAACCTCCAGGAGCTGGCGCACGCCCTTGTCCACAGCTGTCAGCGAGGCGCAGTAGCCAGCCAAATTCTCCGTGGGATTCCTCATGCCATCGGCAAGGTCCCCATAACCCCAGTTGAACCATTCATGGGCGGGAAGCCGCGGGACGCTCGGGAACTCGCAGCCATCGTAGAGGTCCAGGTACTCCGGTGGATGGTTGCCATCGGTCCACGGGCTGTGGGGGGCCGTGTAGTGCACCTGAAGGAAGAACGGTTCATCGGCGGCGGCAAGCTCGCGCAACATGCCCGCGGCCCGCTCGGAAATGGCATCGGTGATGTAGCCGGGCTCCTCGTGCACCACCCCGTCCTCCACAACGGGTGCCCCAAAGTAGGAGCCGCCGCCATCCCGGTGGCTGTACCAATGCTGAAAACCAGGTGCGGCCTGGCGGGCATCGCCCAGATGCCACTTGCCGGCATGGGCACAGGTGTAGCCCGCCCGGTTCAGCAGCTCGGGGGTTGTTTCAAAGTTTTCAAGGTAATGGACGCCCACAGTGCTGACTCCGCTGTTCTCGCAGCGGATCCAGTCATGGACTCCATGGGCCGACGGCATGCGTCCGGTGGCCAGCGAAGCCCTGGCGGGGGAACAAACCGGCGAGGTGCAGAAGAACCGGGTGAGCTCGTGGCCGGTGGCTCCAAGCTCGTCGAGGGTGGGCGTAATGAGCTCCGGCATGGTGCGACCGCGGGCCCAGGCTCCCTGGTCATCTGTCATGACCACCAGGAAATTGGGGGACTTGTGTGCGGACATTTATCTGCTCCTGTCGCTTGTTGCCTCCATTGTGCCAACATCGGGTTAATGGGTGGGCAGTCAGTGTTGCGGCGGCTCAGGGTTAAACGGCAAAACGAAAGGGTCCCAAACTCAACGTTTGGAACCCTTTCTTCACTGTGCGCGCGAAGGGATTCGAACCCCCAACCTTCTGATCCGTAGTCAGATGCTCTATCCGTTGAGCTACGCACGCATATTTTGTTTTTTGTTTCTTTGTTGACCCTTGGGCCGTGAATAACTCTAACCTGACATGCCTGCGGATACAAATCGAAGTGGCGGTGTTCCCAGACACTAGACCGGTCTACGTGACGTACCTCACTAATGTTGACGGTAACAAAATTGAAGAACCGCAGAGATCCGCGGTTTTCTTCACACCAGCAGCGCACACATCCCATATCCAATGCCCGGGGTGTCCGAATCGTGAGCCATAGCATTTAGATACAACCTACCCACCTACTGAAGGGACTCGCAATGGGCAACGCTGCTGCAATGCAGGAATCCGTCGAGCACGCAATGACCACCCACGAGGGCCTTACCGCTTGGGTTGCAGAGGTTGCTTCCCTGACCCTGCCGGAGAACATTCACTGGGTGGACGGATCAGCGGCGGAATATGCGCAGTTGACGGATCAACTGGTTGAGGAGGGGACGCTGACCAGGCTCAATGACGAGCTGTTCCCCAATTCCTTTGCGGCATTCTCGGACCCCAAGGATGTGGCCCGCGTTGAGGGCCGGACCTTCATCTGTTCCAGGGAAGAGCGCGACGCTGGGTTCACCAACAACTGGATGAATCCTGCGGAGATGAAGGAAATCCTGAACGGAAAGTTCGCCGGCAGCATGCAGGGGCGCACCATGTACGTCATTCCGTTCGTCATGGGCCCACTTGATGCAGACGACCCCAAATTTGGTGTGGAGATCACGGACTCCGCATACGTAGTTGCCTCAATGCGCATCATGGCTCACATTGGCAGCGACGTTCTTCGCAAGCTCGAAGACACCAACGCCTTCTTCGTCCCCGCACTGCACTCAGTTGGTGCGCCGTTGGCGCCCGGCGATAAGGACGTGCCGTGGCCGTGCAACGACGAAAAGTGGATTGTGCACTTCCCCGAAGAGCGCTCCATTTTCTCCTTCGGCTCCGGCTATGGCGGAAACGCGCTCCTGGGCAAGAAGTGCTTTGCGCTGCGGATCGCCTCCGCCATGGCCCGTGACGAGGGGTGGCTCGCTGAGCACATGCTGATCCTCAAGCTCACCAGTCCGGAAGGTAAGGACTACCATGTGGCCGCCGCGTTCCCCTCAGCATGCGGCAAGACTAACCTGGCGCTGTTGGAGCCCACCGTCCCTGGATGGACGGCTAAAACGCTCGGTGATGACATCAACTGGATGCGCTTCGGCAAGGAGGGCGAGTTGCGGGCCGTGAACCCGGAGGCCGGCCTCTTCGGTGTGGCACCCGGCACGGGCTGGCACACCAACCCCAACGCCATGTCTGCAGTGGCCAAGGGAAACACCATCTTCACCAACGTTGCCTTGACGGACGACGGCGGTGTTTGGTGGGAGGGTATGACCCGTGAAGTGCCCGCTCACCTGACAGATTGGCAGGGCAACAGCTGGACGCCGGACTCCGGACGGACCGCAGCGCACCCCAACTCCCGTTTCTGCACCCCCATCGATCAAGTAGACATGCTGTCCAAGGACTACTACGACCCCAAGGGTGTGGAAATCAACGCCATCTTGTTCGGCGGACGCCGCAAGACCACCATCCCGCTGGTCACCCAGTCCCGCGACTGGACCCACGGAATCTTCATGGGCTCCACGCTTTCCTCGGAAACCACGGCCGCAGCCACGGGTGCTGTTGGCGTGGTACGGCGGGATCCGATGGCCATGCTGCCGTTCATCGGTTACAACGCTGGGGACTACCTCAAGCACTGGATCGAGCTTTCAGAATCCGCCAACCCTGCGCGTCTGCCCAAGATCTTTCTCGTGAATTGGTTCCGCCGCGCCTCGGACGGAAGCTTTGCCTGGCCAGGGTTTAGTGAGAACAGCCGCGTCCTCAAATGGATCATCGAGCGCATTGAGGGGAAAGCAGCGGCAGTTGAGACCCCCATTGGGTTCGTCCCGACCCTGGATTCCTTGGATCTGGACGGTCTCGACGTTACAGAGGCCGGAATGGCGGATGCGCTCAAGGTTGTTCCGGAGGAGTGGGAGGCCGAGCTGGCTGGCGTCGAGGAGTGGTACGCCCGCTTTGGCGACTCCCTGCCGGAGGAATTGGCTGCTGAGCTCAGCGGTCTGAAGGAGCGCTTCACCGCCTAATCACAGAGTCGGTGCCACTAATCTACAACCACGATGGCGCCACGGTTCCCGGAGCGGGGATGGATTTTCAAGGTCGCTCAGCGACCGAGGAAATCTTACTGCCCGCGAGGGAACCGTGGCGCCATCCACAGTTCTGGAGGTTAGCCAGCGGCGCCGGCCAGCCACAGGTCGGGGCCGAAGACCTCGTAGTGGATCTTGGTGGACGGGATGCCGGCGTCCATGGCTTGGTTGCGGATGGCCTTCATGAACGGCAGCGGGCCGCAAACGTACATGGAGGCGTTGGCGGGAATGTCCAGGCCGTCGAGTGTCATGAAGCCTTTGTTGAAGCCTTCGGTGGGCTCTTCCAGCCAGAGCTGCATGGTGGCGCTGGTGATGGCGTCAACGTCGGTGGTCATCTGCTCGCGCAGGGCCCAGGCTTCGAGGTTCTTCTCAGCGTGCAGGACCATGACCTCGCGGTCGGCGCCGGCGTTGGCCAGGGCGCGCAGGGCCGATGCGGACGGGGTGCAGCCGATGCCTGCCGTGGCAAACACGACGGGGCCTTCGCCGTCGAGCGTCACATCACCGTAAGGGTTGGAAAGTTCGACGACGTCCCCGACCTTCACATTGTTGTGCAGCACTGGTGAAACCTCGCCGCCGTCGTCGCGCTTGGTGGTGAACACGCGGCGGGTGGTGGAATCCACATCGGCAGACAGTGAGTACTGGCGGCACTGGAGCAGGCCATCGGGAAGGGCCACCTTCACGGTGACGAACTGGCCGGGGCGGGCTACGGTGACGGGGGTGTCGTCGGCCGGCTCCAGCACGAAGGTCATGGAGTCTGCGCCAGCGGGGTTCTTCTCAACGATGGTCCAGGGCATCCACAGCTTGTCATTGGCCTGCATGGCGTAGAGGCCCTTTTCGATCTTGATGAGGGCGTTGGCCATGAGCCAGTAGACCTCGGTCCAAGCTTCGGCGATCTCGGCGGTGATGACGTCGGCAAGCTCTTCGGCGATGGCCTCGAAGAGGTACTTGTAGACAATGTCGTACTGGTCTTCGGTGATGCCAAGGCCGGTGTGCTTGTGGGCGATGCGGCTGAGCATCTGCTCGGGAATGATGTTCGGGTTGGCCACCAGGGCTGAGGCGAAACCTGCGATGGAGCCGGCCAGGGCCTTTTGCTGTTCACCGTTGTTTTGGTTGGCGCGGCTGAACAGGCCGTTCAGGAGTTCGGGACGCGCAGCAAACATGCGGCTGTAGAAGTTCGGGGTGATGGCGCCCAGTCGTGAACCAACCAAAGGCAGTGTGGCAACAATCAGTGGGCGCGATTTTTCCGAAAGCATCTTTTACTCCTTGGGTGAAAGTCATGGTGACAAGTCCAAAGTAGCATTTGAAATGCGAGTTTAAATTCATGACTTCTACGTGAAGTAGAAAAAGTATTGAGATTACGCGGAACAGCCCGGACGCACTGTGCTTAATGTCACAGGGATGGGGCCCGTTGAAGTCTTTTTAGCCAGGCTGAAGATGGTGACATCGTCCAGGGAAAGGTAGAACGCTTCACGGGCATGGTTCAACGCCCCGCGCAGTCCGCAGGCGTGGACCAGCGGGCACGAGCCCATGTTGGTGATGCATTCGGCCACGTCGCTGTGGTCATCGAGCACGCGCAACACCTTGCCTACCGTGGCAGCCTTGCCGGCAGCGGAAATGCGCACGCCACCGCTGCGGCCGCGGATGGCCTCCACAAGCCCCATTTGCCGAAGCTTGAGCACGGCCTTGCTGACGTGGTTGTAGGGAGTGCCCACCGCCTCGGCGAGCTCCCGCGTGGTGGAAAGCTCGCCGTCGGGCATGGCACTGAGCACCATCAACAGCCGCAGGCTCACATCTGAAAAGCTATTGATGCGCATGCGTTATGCCCAGATGGTTTGTTCGCCAGCTTCAAGGAACGGATTGCCGAACTCCCAGCCGCTGGGTGCGTGGCGGTAGGGACGCACGGCGGAGACGCTCAAACCGGTGTGGTGCTCGGCCATGACGTGGATGGCGTCCGTGGAATCGTCGGGCAGGTGGATGTCACAGACGACGGCGGCAGCCCGATTTTGTTCGCGCTGTTGCGTCAGGGCCTCAAACAGATCCGCAACCATTTGGTCGGCGTCGAGTTCGGTTTCCCCTTCACCTTCGCCGGCAACCTCGTTCGGTGCCACCGCCACGAGGTTGATGTCGCCGTCGTGCGTGAGAACAAGCCCCACCGGCATGAAGGCGCCATGGGTTTCCAACTGCTCGGCAGCCACGCCCAACGCGGTGCCGATGACCTTGTTGAGGTCGTCCTGAATCAGTTCGTCTGGCTTGGATTGTTCGGGCATATTTTGCTCCATGAATGCTCCTGAAAGATGGTGTGGGTGGTGCAGTTCTTGCGAAAAGACAACTTGCTAAAGGACTAAGGCTGTTATCTGCGCACGAGTTCCAGGACGTGGTCGCGGACATCTGCCATGGTGACGAT
>NZ_JAUNVV010000119.1 GCF_030540645.1 Arthrobacter sp. | reverse complement strand
CATCACGAAGTTCGGATTCGGCCCCGAACACAACATCGTCAACGTCTAGCAACCACCCGGCTGCGGCGGCTGCCCGAGCCGCCGCAGCGTTCGTTTTTTGCACATTGAACCCACTGAGGAGCACCACGATGGACAAGTCAGTATTTCTGGAAGACATGGATGCCTTCGCCTACCGCGAAGCGCTGACGTCCGGGGAGGCGATTGTCCTCATCCCCGTCGGGTCGCTGGAGCAGCACGGGCCACACCTGCCGCTGGGGACGGACACCATCCTGTCCACGCATTTCGCGGCGGCAGTGGCCCGGCGGCTGGGCGCACTTGTGGCCCAGCCAATCGCCTACGGCTACAAGTCACAACAGAAGTCCGGCGGCGGCAATCACCTCTCCGGAACCACCAGCTTGGACGGCGCCTCGCTCATTGGCATGGCGCGCAACCTGGTCAAGTCCTTTCTCAACCAAGGCGTCCGGCATGTGGTATTTATCAACGGACACTTCGAGAACTACCAGTTCCTGTATGAGGGGATCGATCTCGCCTTGGAGGAGCTGGGGATCACACCGGGGGCGGGGCAGAGCGTGCTGCTGCTGTCCTACTGGGACTTTGTCAGCCAGAACACGCTGGCCCAGGTCTATCCGGACGGATTTCCCGGGTGGGAAATCGAGCATGGCGGGGTGTTGGAGACCTCGCTCATGCTCCACCTTGAGCCGGCCAGGGTTGTCATGGAGCGTCTGGTGGACAGCCCGGCGGCGGTGCTGCCGCGTTTCGACCGGCTCCCCGTGGTGCCGGAACGGACGCCGCCCACCGGCTGTCTCTCGTCGGCAGCCGGATCCAGCGCAGCCAAGGGTGCGCTGCTCCATGACCAGGTGGTTGACGACCTGGCACTGGACCTCGCCGGCGAACTGATGGGCGAACTCGCAGGCGTGCCGGCCTGGATGAGCAGTTCCACGGTGTGCGACGTGGCATAGGCAGCATTCCAAGGCGCTGCCTGCGGTCGATTGAAGCCCCCAGGCGGAAGCGGGTTCCGCGCTGGGTCCCGCAACCAGCAACACCCGCGAACAGGGAGCGCCGGGGCTAGCATAGGGAACATGTGCGGAGCCTGTGATCCTGTGTCGAAGTTGAATCCCCTCAAATCCTCCCCCGGCCCGGCGGCGGCCCGATCCGGCCCGGCCGGGACGACGCCTGTCAGGCAGCCGGACCCCACCGCAGATCACCACAGGAACGGCGATGCCGAGCTGCTGATCACCGGCGGCCCCATCATCACGTTGGACAGCAATCTCCCGCATGCCGAAGCCGTGGCTGTCAGGCAGGGGCGGATCGTGGCCGTAGGCACTGTTGAGGAGTTGGAAGGACTTGCGGGGAGCAAGACGGAACGTTTGGATCTGGACGGACGGACGCTGCTCCCCGGTCTCATCGACCCGCACATGCATTCCTCCATGGTCCAGCTCAACGACTGGGTGGACGTCAGCCCGATGAGCACGCCGGGCGCCGACGACGTGTTTGCTGCGCTCCGCGGCGCCCCCGCGACGTCCACAGGCTGGGTGTTGGCCCAGCAGTTCGATCCCAGCATCACCGAGGGCCACCCTGTTCTCACCCGTGAAGTCCTCGACCGTCTGGTTCCCGACCGTCCGCTGCTGGTGTTGGAAAGCAACGGCCACATCGCCTACGTGAATTCAGCAGCCCTGACCCGGGCTGGAGTAGACAAAAACACCCCGGACCCGCCCGCTGGCAGGTACACCCGCGACGAACACGGCGAGCTGACTGGCCGGCTCGAGGAGTCCTCGGCCTTGGGTGCCTTCACGAAGGGAATCCCGTTTGTCACCGGTGATGCAGCCACCGCACGCATCCGTGACCTGCTGTGGCATGCAGCCGGCAAGGGCGTCACCATGCTCCACGACTGCGGGATCGGCTCCATCGACGGCACCGCTGACTTGGCCGGACTCCAAGCGACCATCGATACAGATTCACCCGTGCGCTACCGCGGAATGCTGGTTTCCACCGCTTATGACGCATGGATGGAGATGGGGCTTCACCCTGGCTTTGGCAACGACTTGTTCAGGGTGGACGGCATCAAAGCCTGGTCCGACGGCTCCAACCAGGCGGGCACCGGATTCCAACGCGAACCCTACCTCGGTACGGAAAGCCGCGGCTCGCTGAACTATTCAGCGCAGGAACTGGCTCGCGTAGTCCAGCGCGCCCACGCTGACGGCTGGCAGTTGGGGGTCCATGCCAACGGCGACGCGGCCATCGACACAACGATCGACGCCTTTGAACAGGCGCTGAAATCCCACCCACGGTCCGATCACCGCCACCGGATTGAGCACTGCAGCGTCCTTCACCCCGAACAAATCGAGAGGATGGCCGCACTGGGGCTGTCGCCGTCGTTCTTGATCGGCCACATCCGCTGGTGGGGCAAGGCGTTCCGTGACAGGCTTTTGGGGCCCGAACGCTCAGCCATCTACGATCCGTGCGCTTCCGCGCTGCGCGCCGGTCTGAAGATCTCCCTGCATAGCGACTGGAACGTCACTCCGCTGGAGCCGTTGCGCTACGTCCAAGATGCCGTCACACGGATCATGGCCGAGGGCGGGGAAGTTCTCAATGCCAATGAGCGCATAGGGGTTGAGGCGGCGCTTCGGGCTGTCACCATTGATGCCGCCTGGCAGTGCCGCGCGGACAACATCACCGGTTCCATTGAGTCAGGCAAGTATGCCGATCTGGTGCTGCTGGAGGAGAATCCGCTGGAAGTGGCGCCGCCCCAGATCGAGCAGATTGCCGTGTCCCAGACGCTGCTCGCCGGCAAGGTTTGCAGCCGGTGACCGCCAACGACGCCTCCGAAAGCAGCGCCGCGGGCAACACCGAGGGCGCCGCCAACGAGTCGAGCGCTGAAGCGGGTCCCTCCGAGAAGGCGGGGCGCTTCTCCGCCGGAGATCTGGCACCCGCGACCGCTGTGGGGTTCGTCTTTCTGATTCTGCGGATCTTTGCCGTGTCCGGGTATGACTGGAATACGGCGTTCGCGGTCAGCACCACGCTCAGTCCCAGCGACGCACTGGCCCTTGTCTTCGGGTCCCTCATGGCCGGGCACGTGCTGGTCCAAATTTTGCTGGTGGTGGTTCTTCCGCTCCTCATCGCCACATTCTTGTGGTCTTCGTTCGGGCACCGGGCAACGGTGCTGCTGGCTACCACCTTGGGTTTGGTCACCCTGATCGCACTGACCGTCAGCTTTAAGATCTGGTGGCTGCCGGTGGCATCGGCTGCAGTTTTCGTGCTGTTTGCCCTGACGCACCGGCTTTCCACAAAACACTGGCTGCGGCGCATGCTCTCGGTGGCGATGGCCAGCGTGGGCGTGGTGGCTGCCGTGGCGATCCTGCTCGTCGCCGCGTTCATCCAGACGCCATGGGTGCCGCAGGAACAGATCCAAACCACCCATGGGACTCTCATTGGCTACGTCCTCAGCGTCGACTCCGGCTACCTCAACGTGCTGACCGAAGAGCACGAGTTCGTCATCCTCAACACCTCAGAGGTGCTGTCACGCAAATAGGCGCAAAAAATGGCCCCGCCCCGCCGTCGTATGAATACACGACGGCGGGGCGGGGCCATCAGCAGCCAACCTGGCGGTTTGGTCTGCAGCAGCGTTGCGGCTACTCCATTGCCATGGCGGCAGGCTTCTTGTCGCTGGATTCGGCGAGCATGGCAGTGAATTCCTCTTCGATCACCGGATTTGGCTTGTAGGTCATCTTGGAGACAACCACGGCCACGATGACGTTGAGGATGAACGCGGGGACAATTTCATACATGGCGTCATGCAGGACAGGAGTCTTGCCCCAGGCGAACACCACTATTGTCGCCACAACCATGCCCGCAAGGGCACCCCGGGCGGTGAGCTTGCGCCAGTAGAGGCTCAGCAGCACAATGGGCCCGAATGCCGCTCCGAACCCGGCCCAGGCGAAGGCCACAAGTTCCAAGATGCTCGCATTCCTATCCAGCGCAATGAGAACCGCAATGACGGCGATCACCAAGACACCGAGGCGCCCCAGAACGACCTGCTGTTTGGCCGTGGACTTGCGCCCAGCCATGTTGTAAAGATCTTCCACCAACGCCGAAGAGCAAACAATGAGCTGCGAGGAGATGGTGGACATGATGGCGGCCAGCACGGCAGCCAGAACCAATCCTGCAACGAAGGGGTGGAAGAAGATCTGGCTCAACTTCAGGAACACTGTCTCCGGATCGTCCAAGCCCATGGAGGGATTGTCAGCGAAGTAGGCGATGCCCACCAGCGCGGTGGCAACCGCCCCGGCCGCGGACAGGATCATCCAGCTGATGCCGATACGGCGGCCGGCTTTGGCGTCCTGCGGTGAGCGCAATGCCATGAACCGCACAATAATGTGGGGCTGGCCAAAGTAGCCCAAGCCCCAAGCTGCGGTGGAGAAGATGCCCACCATCCACACCAGCGTGTTTCCGTCGCCAAAGCCCCTGAACAGGTTCAAGTTGTCCGGATCGATGGTTTGCAGTCGGTTGACAGTGGCGCCAATGCCGCCGGTCTGCACCACGGCAACAATCGGTACCACGATGAGGGCAGCGAACATCAACAGTCCCTGGGCGACGTCGGTCAGGGTTGCGCCAATAAAGCCGCCAAACAAGGTGTAGGCCAAGGTGACAACCGTGACCACACCCATCCCCACAAGGTACGGCCAGCCGAAGGAGCCCTCAAAGAACTTTCCGGCTGCCACCATGCCCGAGGAAACATAGAAGGTGAAGAACACCAAAATGATGACGGCAGTGACAATGCGCAGCACGTGCGAATTTTCCTTGAGCCGTTTCTCAAAGAAGCTGGGAATCGTAATGGCGTTTTGTGAAATCGCCGTGTAGGAGCGGAGCCTGGGGGCCACAAATTTCCAGTTGAGCCAAGCTCCGATGGTGAGCCCAATGGCGATCCATGCCTCGACCAGGCCGGAGAGGTAAATGGCGCCTGGAAGGCCCATGATGAGCCAACCGGACATGTCGGATGCTCCGGCTGAAAGGGCGGCAACACCCGGTTTCAGTTCTCGTCCGGCCAGCATGTAGTCGTCGAGGTCGTCGGTTTTCTTGAAGGCAAAATAGCCGATGGCGAGCATACCCGCCATATAGACGGCTATTGCCATTAGTTGAAACGCATGATCAGTCACGAATTGTTCCTCTGCATTCTTTGACACCTCATCGGATCATCTGATCATGGGATCGAGTTGAGCATCCAGATCAGCTGGATTGTCGCAATGAATGGCGGCCAATAGTTCGGACAGTTCGTCCGAACCTATCAAAATTCTCTTCCTGCCGCGATACTAATAGGCGAAATCATGGGCAAGTTGGCGAGACCCCGGAGGGTGTGACACCCTTCGCCCCTGCCCGCCGCAACCTCCAACGCCTATGCTGGTAAAACCCATTCCTCCGCACGAAGGAGCACCCAGTGACAGCCACCCTGAGCTACCGCCACCTGTTTGGACCCGGTCCCAGCAATTGCTATCCGGAGGCCATTTCAGCGTTGGGCAACCCTGTGCTGGGGCATCTTGATCCACTGTTCTTGGAGACCATGGACAAGACCTGTGAGGGGTTGCGCAAAGTGTGGGGAACCACCAATGCCCGGACCCTGCCACTGAGCGGGACCGGGTCCGCTGGCATGGAAGCGGCGTTCGTCAACACAGTTGGCCCCGGGGATGTGGCAGTCATCGCCGTCAACGGCATGTTTGGCGGGCGCATGTGTGAGATCGCCCGGAGGGCGGGGGCCGAAGTGGTGCCGGTGGAGCACGCATGGGGCCAGCCGATCGATCCAGAACGAGTGGCCGCAGCCCACCCCAACCCCAAAGTCATCGCTGCCGTCCACGCCGAAACCTCCACCGGTGTCCTTTCAGACATTGCCGCCCTTGGCCAGCTCAAGGGCGACGCCCTGCTCCTCACCGATGCCGTCACTTCCATTGGCGGCCTGGAACTGCTCGCCGACGAATGGGGCATCGATGTGGGCTACGCCGGTACGCAAAAGTGTCTCGGCGTTGCGCCCGGACTTTCCCCCTTCACCATCTCCGACGCAGCTTTTGAACGCCGCATCAAGGACCCCCAGTCCTGGTATTTGGATTTGGGTCTGCTGGGCGGTTATGTCGGCAGTGCCAGCGGCAGCAAGCGCACCTACCACCACACCGCACCGGTGACCATGATTGCCAGCCTTGAGGCAGGAGTGGGACGGGTTCTGGCAGAAGGGCTCGACGCCGTTCAGGCCCGCCACAACGCCGCCGGACTGGCACTGCAGAACGGTCTGCAGGAGATGGGCTTGGAACTCTTTGCCGCTGAAGGGTTCCGGCTGCCTAGCCTGACCACCGTGAAAGTGCCCCAAGGTGTGGACTCCGCTGCCGTGCGCGCCTACCTCTTGGAGCGATTCAGCATCGAGATTGGCGCCGGTGTGGGCGAGTTTGCTTCCACGGTGTGGCGCATCGGGATGATGGGTCCCAATGCCAACCCGGGCTCGGTGGTGTTGGTCCTTGGTGCGCTGCAGGAAGCCATCGCCAAGGCCTAAGTGAACCTTCCTCCTCCGGCAAGGCGGGGCTAAGGTGTGGTTATGAGCAGAAAACCAGAGCGTGGGGATGATGCGTTCACCCACAATGAACCCGACATTGACCCCTTGGGCGCCATCTATTCCGAGATGGTGACACCGGACATCGAGGAAATGACCGAGCACGCGGAAAGAATGGCAGAGGAAAAGGAAACAGAGCCGGACGAGATGTAAGCCGTCACCCGGACATCCAACACTCAGCA
>NZ_JAUNVV010000019.1:31028-47634 GCF_030540645.1 Arthrobacter sp. | reverse complement strand
GACCCGACCGTGCACGAGGCGCTCATCCAGCAGCCATCGGCCGACGTTGAAATTGACACCGTCAGCCAGGTGCTGCGCAACGGCTACAAGTCCGGTGAGCGTATCCTGCGCGCCGCTCAGGTAATCGTGGCAGTACCCGAATAGTCCCCAGCTCCTCCCCGGGCTCGCAAGCTCGCCCGGGGGCCCTCGGAACTGGGGGCCCACCAAGCGCTCCCGGGGCTGAATCCGCTGGCGCGTTTTCAGCCCCGGGGCCCTCGGGCGCGTGGGCCCAACCGCAGTACCCCACAACTTTTAGAAAGGAGGCGTCTTGGCAAGTCAGGACTGGGTAGAAAAAGACTTCTACAAGATTCTCGGTGTGGCCAAAGATGCATCGGATGCCGACATCAAAAAGGCATACCGAAAACTGGCACGTAAGTACCACCCGGATACGAACTCCGGCGACCCCAAAGCGGAAAAGACTTTCAAGAACGTCTCCGAAGCGTATTCCGTGCTGTCAAGCAAAGAGGACCGCGAACAGTACGACGCCATCCGGGCCATGGGCGGCGGCGCCCGATTCAGCGCCGGTGGTAGCGGGCACAACGGCGGAGGCGGCTTTGAAGACGTCTTCGGCGACCTGTTCGGCGGCGGCCGGGGCGCACCTCGCGGTGCACCACGCGGCAATCCCGGCTTTGGTGGTTCCGGACTTCCGCCCGAATTTGCCGACCTGTTTGGCGGCGGTGGATTCGGCGGCTTCCAGCCCCAACCGACCAAGGGTGCGGACCGCACGGCAAGCACCACCATCTCCTTTGCAGGTTCAATCAAGGGCACGAAGATCGGTCTGCGTGAACCTAACGGCGAAGTCATCGACGTCCGCATACCCGCAGGCATCAAGGACGGCCAAAAGGTTCGGGTCAAAGGCAAGGGCCAATCCGGCGCTGCCGGTCCCGGTGACTTGAATGTCACCGTCCACGTCAAGCCGCACGACTTCTTTGTCAGGGACGGCAACAACATTCGAGTCCACGTCCCCGTGACGTTCGCCGAGGCTGCCTTGGGTGCAGACATCAGCGTACCCACACTGACCGGTGACATGGTGCGCGTGCGTGTGCCCGCCGGGACACCATCAGGGCGCACCCTGCGGGTCAAGGGCGCCGGAGTCAAAACGTCCAAGAGTGAAGGCGACCTGTTGGTCACCATCGACGTGACGGTTCCGCAAAAGCTCAGCAAGGAAGCCGAAGAGGCCGTCCGCGCCTTCGCGGCAGCTACGGCTGACGCCGATCCGCGCGCCACGTTGGCGACCAAGGCCAAACTGTAGTCCCCAAGCGCTCCCAACCCTAGCAAGCTCGGGTCGGGACCCTCGCGCTTGTGGGCCCACCAACCGCTCAGTAGCGTCCAGTCTAGAAAGGAGATCACGATGCAGATTGATCCATACTCACCCATATTTGTGATCTCCGTGGCGGCTGAGCTGGCCGAAATGCACCCGCAAACGCTGCGCCAATATGACAGATTGGGCATTGTGAAGCCCAGCCGGGCCCCTGGCCGGGCCCGGCGGTACTCCCAGCACGACGTCGACATGCTGCGCGAAGTTCAGCGACTCTCCCAGGAGGGCGTGTCCCTGGAAGGGATCCGCCGCATTATGGAGCTTGAAAACCAGGTGGATGCCCTGCGGGCCAAAGTGCTGGAACTGAGTGCCGCCCTTGAAGCGGCATCGTCCGAGGCGGCAACACGGTCGCCGCGGGCCAACAGCCGCGTGTTCGCGGCGGGTCTCACCGGTGGCGACATCGTAGCCCTGGCCCGGGGTCAGCGTCCGCGCCCGCGCAGCCAAGCCGTGGTGATCTGGCGCCCCCAGCGGTAAGCGGGCAGCCGGCCCCGCTAGTCGCGGAAGAGGCCGGCCAGGTCCATGGCCGTCAATGCGCCGCCAGCCAGCGAATCCCCGCTCATGACATCGGAGAACAGCTGGGACTTTTTGGCCTTGAGCGCCATGACCTTTTCCTCGATGGTGTCCTTGGCGACCAAGCGATAAACCATGACGTTCTTCTTCTGCCCAATGCGGTGCGTGCGGTCCACGGCCTGCGCCTCGGACGCTGGATTCCACCACGGGTCAAGGATGAACACATAGTCGGCCTCCGTCAGGTTCAAGCCGAACCCACCCGCCTTGAGGCTGATCAGGAACAGCGGTGCCGTGCCGTTCTTGAATTCATCCACGACGGCGGACCTGTTCCGGGTGCCTCCATCCAGATACGTGAAGTCGATTCCTTCGGCCACGAGCCGGTCCCGGACCTTGCCCAGGAAACCGGTGAATTGGCTGAAGATCAACGCGCGGTGACCTTCCCTGACCACGTCCTCCAGCTGTTCGAACAACACATCCAGCTTTGAGGAGCGAACACCGGCCTGGCCCTCATCGACAAGGGTCACGTCGAGGCTGAGCTGGCGCAGCAGGGTCAGAGACTGGAAGATGGTGAAGCGGTTCTTGTTCACATCCTCCAGCAGTCCCAGGATTTTAGCGCGTTCACGCTGCAAGTGGGTTTGGTAGATCTTGTGGTGCCGTGGATTAAGCTCCACTTCCAGGATTTGTTCCTGCTTGGCCGGCAAGTCCGCAATGACGGCTTCCTTGGTGCGTCGCAGCATCAAGGGCTTGACCCGGGCGCGCAACTTGGTCAGCAGTTCGGCGTCAGCGTTCTTCTCAATGGGACGCTGGTAAAACTCCGCAAATCGCTTCGGGCTGGGGAACAAGCCAGGAGCCACGATGGACAGCAGTGCCCACAACTCCATGAGGTTGTTTTCCATGGGCGTGCCTGTCACGGCAAGCTTGAAGGGTGCGTTGAGTTTGCGTGCGCACTGGTATGCCTTGGACTGGTGGTTCTTGACGAACTGGGCCTCGTCCAGGATGAGCCCGGCGAAGGGGTGCATCCCATATTCCGCGAAGTCGATGCGGAACAGGGCGTAGGACGTGATGACAATGTCAGCCCCGGCAAAGAATGAGGCGGAGTCCATGCCACTCTTTGCAAAGGTTTCACCAACAGTGACAACGCGCAGCCCCGGTGCGAACTTGATGCTTTCACTGGCCCAGTTGCCCACCACGGACGTGGGTGCGACCACCAGGAAAGGCCGGCGCCCGGAATTGGACCCTGGTATTGCAACTGCGCCGGGTTCGTTGGAGTCCAGTACACCGGCTTCGGCATCCGCCTTGACCTGGCACATCAACGCCAGAGCCTGGACTGTCTTGCCCAAGCCCATGTCATCCGCCAAGACTCCACCCAGCCCATAAGTGTACAAAAAGTGCAGCCAGTTGAAGCCGTCAAGCTGATAGGGGCGTAGCTTCGCGTTCAAAGTTGCCGGTGCGGGAAGCGGCTCGGGCGGGCCGCCGTCGAGCAACCCTGCAACTGCTTTGCGCCACGCCTGGGCCTGCTCGTCAACGATGCCCAACTGGGCCAACTCATCCCACAAGCCGGCCTGGAAACGGCTGATCCGCAGCTCGCCGTCCTTGTTGTCATTGAGGCTGCGGGCTTCTTCAATCAAGGCGCGCAGCTGGTGAAGTTCGGGGCGGTCCAACGAGAAGTACGCGCCGCTGGGCAGCAACATGCGCGACTGCCCTGCCGCCAGTGCGGAGAACACGGCAGCGAAGGAGACGTACTGGCCTTCCAAGGTGATCACAATGCCCAGATCGAACCAGTCACGCTCGTCGGTGGCCTTCGTGGAGATTGTCACCACGGGAGCTTCGGTGACCTCGCGATAGCTGGCAATGTCACCGGAAGTTTCCACCGTGACACCGGGCAGCTCAGACAACCTCGGCAGCACTGTTTCGGTCAACGTGAGCGTGTCCAAGCCGGTCAGCTGAACGGACGCAGCAAGTGATGGTTCACCCCAAGCATGGTTGGCGGCCACGCCCATGGCCGTGATGTCTTCCCACGGCCTGCCGACGCTCTCGAGGAGCCGCGTCTCAGCACCGGTGTCACGGACGGCGTTTTCGCCCAGTTCCGGCCACAGCGGCAATGAGTTGACGCGGCTGCCCGCCGGATAGTGCCATTCCCAGTGCAGACGGACGGTGTGGTCGGAACCGTAGGCCGCCAAAAGTGACAACGTGGGTTCCACATAGGCGGGCAGTTCCACGGAATGATCGGCAGAAACCACCGGCGCGGACTGCTTGAGCTGGGGATAGAACTGGGTCAGGAACTTCTCCCTGGCCTGTTCCGGGATGTGGACGTTTTCCCTGCGTAACGCAAAATCAAGCAATTGCGGCGAAGCATTCCCTGCCAACGGGGCAAGGGTGATATTTCCACGCACGACGGCGTTGCGGCCTGGGGAAGTACTCCCACCGTGGCTGCCGGGCTCGGTTTCGTCGCTGAAGAACAGTCCGCTGGCAGGGTCGCCCAGCTTGCCGATGATCCCGCCTTTGATGGGGGCTTCCTCCACCTCAATGAGCGGCCCAACCTCCAGCCCCCCGGATTCAGCTTGCGTGACATCGAGTTGCAGTGTTGCCTCATGCCCGGCGATGCGCACAGGATCCCCGCTGCCGGACTGCACGAGGGCGATGCCGCTCTTGTGCGCACCGGCAAGCAGCTGCCAAAGGTTGCGGCCAGCGAAGCTGTTCAGCGACAGCCAGGCTCCGGCATTTCCATGCACATACTGCCGGGGGCTGTGGGAAGAAGCGAATTCGCTCAACCATTCCAACTGTTTGGGGTCGTGCTCCCCGCCATAACTCAGGTAGCCGAGGGTGGCCCAGCTGACGCCAGACTTGACCCACTTTCCGCGTGTGCCCATGACGACGGGGCGGACATTCAAGATCGGTTCTGAGGGAACGGTGCTGCCACGGCCGCGGTAGGAAAAACGTGGCGGGGGCACATGAAGTTCAAATTGGAGAGCCAATGCAGGGGTGTCGCGGCTGGGAGTGGAAGCTGCTGGGGGCAGCAGGGCCGAGAGTGCGGCCTCCCAAGATTCGGTGGCTGTTTCAGCGGTGCCTGCTGCCGGGGCTGAGGTTGCGGATTTGCTGTCCTTGGCCTTGGCCAGCAACGTTTCAAGGAAGGTTGGTTCCCGCGGCTGTTCCTCAGGAACAAAGAAGTCCGTGAACGCCTGGTCATTTTCTGCGGCAGCAATCAAAGCCACAACGTGTTTGCAATTCTGCCGAACCGGGCAGTGGCAGATGCCCACCCGGCAGGCGATGACGCCGTCGTGCTCGCGGACGAGCTTCGCGGTGGTCTTGTATGCCTGGGTGCCTTGCACTGTGCCGGAAAGCAGACCCGTTTCGGGTTCAAGCACAATGTCGCTGACACGGCCCTGGTCTGCGTAGACACGGCCTGCAGCGATGGAGTTATCGGTGAATCCGGCGATTCGCGTCAACAAACGGGAAGCAGCGGAGGAGTGCGTCACGAAACTTTTCCACCTGTCGGTTGGGGAGGGCTCAGGACTGCGAACCACATCTATCAATCTTACGCAGTATTGCGGACGCACGTTTACCTCGACACCAAAGAGGCTGCCCATCCTCAACAACAAGGAAGGGCAGCCTCAAGTGTACGGACGCGGATTACCTTCTGGAAGCGACGCGATCCTTCGCCGGTGTCTTGACGAATACGAGGGTGAACAGTAATGCCACGACCGCCGTCACCACCAGCAAAGACAGTCCAATGGCGTACTTGTAGCTTGAAGCGTCCGGGTTGTACGTCATACCCATGACCAGTGGCGGGAAGTACCCGCCAAGTCCGCCCGCGGCGCTGACTATGCCGCCGACGGTGCCCATCTTGCCCTCCGGGGACAGTTTGCCCACCCACGCAAACACGCCACCGGTGCCTAGGCCAAGCGCTGCGGCCAGACCAATGAAGATGGGGCCCGCTTCAACGTCAGCAGCCGGTTCCAGAGCCACAAAGAAGCCCAAAATAGCTACGCCGGCCAGCGACGCAATAACCACCGGCTTGGATCCCATTTTGTCAGCCAGCACGCCGCCAATGGGGCGGGCGAGCACGGCAGCCAGAGCAAAGCCAGCTGTCCGGGCGCCAGCTGAACTGGGGTCAAATTCGTAGACGTCGCGCAGATAAGTGGGCAGGTATGTCGCAAAGGAGACGAAGCCGCCAAAGACCACCGCGTATAGGAAGCACAGTTTCCATGTGACAGCCAGCTTTGAAGCGTCCATGAGCTTGGGCAGCACGGGCTCCTTGCTGGGCTTCCAATCGGGGGCGTTCTTCATGAAGAACCAGACAAGGACAGCCATGACTGCCAGCAAGACAGCAACGAGCAGGTGGGTCGGCACGTAGCCAATGGACTTCACCAGGCGTGGGTTGAGGAACGCAGCCAAGGCGGTTCCACCCATTCCTGCACCAAAGACGCCAGTGGCGAAGCCGCGTCTGGCCGGCGGGTACCAGGCACTGACGAAGGGAATGCCCACGGCGAATACCGTGCCCGCAACACCCAGCAGGAACCCGCCAATGAGGACCAGAGCGAAGGAGTTCAACGCCCCACCCAGTGCGACAAGAAGAACTGTTGGAATGGTGGCCAGCAAAACGAACGTGAAAAGGGCGCGTCCACCGTATTTATCCGTCATGGCGCCCACCACAATGCGGCCTAACGAGCCTACAAAGATGGGCATTGCCACCAGGATTCCCATGGTTCCTGCAGACAGGTCCATGTTCTTGGCGTAGTGCGTGCTCAAGGTCGCAATGATGTTCCATGCCCAGAACGCCACCACAGAGGCTGCAGTGGCCATGACCAAGTTCATTGCTTGGCCTTTAACGGCTTGAAGGGGAGGCGCGGTTGCCGCTGTTTCTCGTGCCATGGTCTCTCCTGGAGATCGCTTTTATCCGATAGGACAAACGTTGATTGGTACCGGGATCGGTACCGGGACTATCGGTGCTGGGTGTCTCTGTCGTGGGTGCCCACATCGGACCAGCCGTGGCGGTTTGCCACGCTGGCGCCCTTGTCCCGCGTGCGGTACACAATGTAGGGGCGGAACAGGTAGTGCAGGGGTGCCGTGAAGGCGTGGACCAGTCGGGTGAAGGGCCAGACGATGAACAGCAACATGCCCACCAAGGTGTGGATATGGAAGGAGAACGGTGCAGCGGCCATCGAGGCAATATCCGGCTGGAAGATGAACAGCGAGCGGAACCACGGGGAGACTGTCTCGCGGTAAGTGACACCGTGTTCGTCGAAGAACACGCTGGCCAGTGTTGTCCACAGGCCAAATACGATGGCAGCTACCAGCACCACGTACATGAGCTTGTCATTCTTGGTGGTGGCCATGAAAACTGGCCCGGTCTTGCGGCGGCGGACGATGAGGATGATGATCCCGCCAAGGGTGCCAACTCCAGCAATCGAGCCGACGAACAAAGCATTGAAGTGGTACAAGCTCTCGCTCATGCCCACCGCTTCGGTCCATGACTTGGGGATCACCAAGCCAAAGAAGTGCCCGGCGATGACTGCCAGCAGTCCAAAGTGGAAGATCGGGGAGCCAATGCGCAGCAGTTTGGATTCGTAGAGCTGGGAGGAGCGGGTGGTCCAGCCGAACTGATCGTACTTGTAGCGCCAGATGGAGCCGCCAACCAGGATGACAACCATGATGTACGGCAGCACACCCCACAAAAAGATGTCCATTACTCATGCCCCTTTCATGGGCAGCAGTCGCGGGTCGTAAGGGTCGAGGCCAACGGATTCGGTGGGTGGACCGAAGCCTGCCATCCGCATGACGGCTTGTTCATCTGCCGGGGAGGCCCCGGGCAGAGTGTTGCAAACGGCTTGCACGATCTCCGTGTGTGCCAAGTTGTCACGCAGCAGCCCAAACTTGATGAGTTCAAGGCTGGGCCGATACTGCTGCAACAATTCCTTGCCTGTTGCCATGTCAACGGTTGCTGCGTACTCCAGTACCATGGGCAGGAAATCAGGCAATTCTCCGCGTGTGTTCACGAGCGTGTCGGAACCGCGGTACACCTTCTTGAAGGCACCCAGCACCTCGCCGCGGCGACGGGTGTCCCCGTCCGTCCAGTAGGACAGGTGCAGGGCATGGCGCTTGCCGAGGTCGAATTCTTCGACGTACTGGCTCTGCAACGCCATCAGATCCTTGTGTTCGAAGGAATCAAGCACTGTTGCGAACGGGGCCAGGGCCCCGGGGAACTCGCCGAGGGCCGCCCGCATGAGCGGCACCCGGTCAAGCAGCAGTTCATCCGGGTAGGACAGGCACCAAGCCGCAGCCAGGAATGTCACCTGGTCCTTGCGGCTCATGAACCGCCACCACCTTCCAGCGCATCCTCACGGTCACCCTCGCGGGGCGGTTCGGTGGGGTGGTGCTGTGGGAACAGGCCAGCTGGGGCGCCATTGCCGTCCCAGTTGAGCAGGTTCACCCGACCACGCAGCGTGTCAGCCCCCGCTACTGAGTCGGACGTTTGACGGTCGCGCAGCGCGTTGAACGTTTCCACGGCAACCGGCGTGGGGCGTCCGCTGGCTTCCCCGAACGGGGAGTCTCCCATGGCACCCATGCCGGGTCCGCCGTCGAAGTCCAGTGAACAACCCATTTCCTCCAGGTCATGCGCCTGCTCGGCGTGAGCCTTGGGAATCACATAGCGTTCCTCGTACTTGGCGATCGCCATGAGCCGGTACATCTCATACATGGTTTCCCCATCCATGCCCACCGAGGCGGGAATGGATTCGTCGGGATCATTGCCCAGCGAGATGCCGCGCATGTAGGCACGCATGGCTGCCAGCTTGCGCAGCACCTCCGTGACCAGCTCGGTGTCCCCAGCGGTAAACAGCTCCGCCAGGTACTCCACCGGAATGCGCAGAGCGTCGATGGCGCCGAACAGCACATCCGAATCCTCCGCATCGTGGCCCTGCTCGCGGAGCAGGTCAACGACCGGCGAGAGCGGCGGGATATACCAAACCATGGGCATGGTGCGGTATTCCGGGTGCAGCGGAAGGGCCAGCTTGTACACCTTGGTCAGCGCATACACAGGCGACTTTTGGGCTGCATCGATCCAGTCCTCCTGAATGCCTTGTTCGCGGGCGGCCTTGATGACGGCAGGATCGTTGGGGTCCAGCAGCACATCCATCTGTGCCTGGTACAGGTGTTGCGGGTCGGTGACGGAGGCTGCTGCGGTGACGGCGTCGGCGTCGTACAGGAAAAGCCCCAAGTACCGGAGCCGGCCCACACAGGTTTCCGAGCAAACGGTGGGCAGGCCCACCTCGATGCGCGGGTAGCAGAACGTACACTTCTCGGCCTTGCCGGTCTTGTGGTTGAAGTAGATCTTCTTGTACGGGCAGCCGGTCATGCACTGGCGCCAGCCGCGGCACTGGTCCTGGTCAACCAGGACAATGCCGTCCTCCACGCGCTTGTAAATGGCGCCGGAAGGGCATGAGGCCATGCAGGAGGGGTTCAGGCAGTGCTCGCAAATGCGCGGCAGGTAGAACATGAACGTCTGCTCGAACTCAAACTTGATCTTGTCCTCGGACTCGCGGCGCACTTTCTCCACGATCGGGTCCAGATGGCCCATTTCCTCGGTGCCGCCCAGGTCGTCGTCCCAGTTGGCGCTCCACGTGATCTTCGTGTCCTTGCCGGTGATGAGGGACTTGGGCCGGGCCACCGGGAAGTCATCGCCCAACGGGGCGTCAACGAGGGTCTTGTAGTCGTAGGTCCAGGGCTCGTAGTAGTCCTTGAGCTCGGGCTGGATGGGGTTGGCGAAGAGGCCGAACAGCTTCTTCACACGCCCGCCGGCCTTCAGCTTGAGACGGCCGCGCTTGTTCAGCTCCCAGCCGCCCTTCCACTTTTCCTGATCCTCGTAGCGGCGTGGGTAGCCCTGTCCGGGGCGGGTCTCCACATTGTTGAACCAGACGTATTCCACGCCTGCTCGGTTGGTCCATGCCTGCTTGCACGTGACAGAGCACGTGTGGCAGCCAATGCACTTGTCCAAGTTCATGACCATGCCCATTTGAGCCATAACACGCATTAGTACTGCACCTCCTGGGAACGGCGACGAATAGTGGAAACGTTGTCTCGCTGGTTGCCTGTTGGGCCGAGGTAGTTGAACGCGTAGGTCAGCTGACCGTAGGCGCCAATCAGGTGGGATGGCTTGACCAGCAGGCGCGTCAGGGAGTTGTGGATACCGCCGCGGCGGCCGGTGGCCTCCGACTTGGGCACATCAATGGTGCGCTCCTGCGCGTGGTAGACGTACACCACGCCTTCCGGCATGCGGTGGCTGACCACGGCGCGGGCAACGAACACGCCGTTCATGTTCACTGCCTCCACCCAGTCGTTGTCCATGACCTTGATGGACTTGGCATCCTGCGGACTCATCCACACGGTGGGGCCACCACGGGAGAGTGAGAGCATGAGCAGGTTGTCCTGGTACTCGGAGTGGATGGACCACTTGGAGTGCGGGGTCAGGTAGCGCACCACCACCTCCTTCTCCCCATTGGGGCCGAACTTCGGTTCCCCAAACAAGCGCTGCATGTCCAGCGGCGGGCGGTAGATCGGCAACGCCTCGCCAATATCGATCATCCAGTCGTGGTCCAGGAAGAAGTGCATGCGCCCGGTCAGCGTGTGGAAGGGCTTGAGCCGCTCGATATTCTGCGTGAACGGTGAGTAGCGCCGCCCGCCCGTCTCCGAACCCGACCATTCCGGGGACGTGATGACAGGAACCGGACCGGCCTGGGTCATGGCGAAGGAAATGTGCTTTTCTTCGCTTCCTTCGGCGAGGTCCACGAGCTTCACGCCCGTGCGTTTCTCCAGTTCCTTGAAGCCACTGACGGCCAGCTGGCCGTTGCAGGTGCCGGAGAACGTCAGGATGGCCTCGGCCATCTTCGCATCCGTGTCGATGGCCGGGCGTCCATGGGCAAAGCCGCCCATCATGACGCCGTTCGCCTTGGCCAGGTGGTCCAGCGCCTTGTCCAGCTTGTAGTTGACGTCCTTGACGGTGAAGCCGAGCTTGTCCGCCAGGGGACCGACGGCGGCCAGCTTGTGGGCGATCGCCGTGTAGTCGCGCTCCACCACAGTGAAGTTGGGCATGTTCTGCCCGGGCACGCCTTCGATGCCGTCTTCACGCCAGTCGCGGACCACGCCTCCGGGCTGGGCAATCTGGCCCACGGTGTCGTGGATCATCGGCACGGTCACCAGGTCCTTGCGGGTGCCCAGGTGCTTTACGGACTGGCGGGAGAGTTCCTCAGCCAACAGGTGGAACATCTCAAAGTCGGTCTTGGTTTCCCATGGTGGGTCGATGGCAGGGGTGAACGCGTGCACAAACGGGTGCATGTCCGTGGAGGAGAGGTCGTGCTTCTCGTACCAGGTCGCCGCGGGGAACACGACGTCGGACAGCAAGGTGGTGCTGGTCATGCGGAAGTCCGCGGACATCAGGAAGTCCAGCTTTCCTTCCGGACCCTTCTCATGCCACTTGACGGTTTTCGGCTTAAGCGAGGCTTCGCTGTCCTGGCCCATCACGTTGTTGTGGGTGCCGAGCAGGTTGCGCAGGAAGTACTCGTTGCCCTTGGCGGAGGAGCCAAACAGGTTCGAGCGCCACAGGACCAAGGTGCGCGGCCAGTTCTCAGGGGCATCGATGTCCTCGATGGCGAGATCCAGGGAGCGGTTCTTCAGGGACTGCGCCACCCACGTTTTTTCATCCGGCGCCTCACCGGCGGCAACGGCTGCCTGCGCCTGGTCGGCGATGTCCAGCGGGTTCTTGTCGAAGTAGGGGTAGAACGGCATCCAGCCAAGGCGGGCGGACTGTGCCAGGGCATCGGCTGTGTGCATGCCGTCAAGGCTGCCCGTGGACAGGGGGGACTTCAGCGCATCCGCCGAGTACCCGTCCTGGCGCCACTGGTCGGTGTGCATGTACCAGTAGCCGGTGCCGATCATGGTCCGCGGCGGACGTGACCAGTCCAGTGCGTTGGCCAGCGACACCCAACCGGTGAGCGGGCGCGTCTTTTCCTGACCCACGTAGTGGGCCCAGCCGCCGCCGTTGCGGCCCATGCATCCTGTCAGCATGACGAGGGACAAAATGGCCCGGTAGGTGGTGTCGCCATGGAACCACTGGCAGATGCCGGCACCCATGATGATCATGGAACGGCCCTTGGACTGCTCGGCATTGCGGGCGAATTCGCGGGCCACACGGATGCAGGCCTGGGCGGGGACGGAAGTGATCTCCTCCTGCCACGCCGGAGTGTAAGGGGTGGACGTGTCGTTGTAGTCCTTGGCCCAGTCGCCGGGGAGACCGGGGCGGCCCACACCGTACTGGGCCAGCATGAGGTCGTACACGGTGGTGACCACGTGGCCACCCACCACTGTGGTGGGCACTCCGCGACGCAAAATGGAACCGGTCCCGGTGGGATCCTCGAAGCACGGCAGCAGGATTTCCGCCGACTCGGTGGAGACTTCGTCCAAGCTCAAGGCCGGTTCGATGCCCGTCAGGTCAAGGTTCCACTTGCCCTCGCCGGTCTTTGAATAGCGGTGCCCCAGGGTTCCGTTGGGGATGATGGCCGCCCCGGAGACCTTGTCGAAGAGCATCGTCTTGAACGCGGCGTCTTCTTCGAGCTCATTGCCGGGGACGAAGGCTGCGGTGAGGAATTTCCCGGCGTTGTACGTCCCGTCGTCGTTCTTCTCCAAGCGCACAAGGAAGGGAAGGTCGGTGAACTGGCGCACATAGCTCTGGAAGAACGGGACCTGACGGTCCACGAAGAATTCCTTCAGCGTCACGTGCCCCATGCCCATGGCAAGGGCGGCGTCGGTGCCGGCCTGGGCGGGCAGCCATTCGTCGGCGAACTTCGTGTTGTCGGCGTAGTCCGGGCTGATGGCGATGACCTTCGTGCCGCGGTAGCGGACCTCGGTCATCCAGTGCGCGTCGGGGGTGCGGGTGACGGGGACGTTGGAGCCCCACATCATCAAGTAGGTGGCATCCCACCAGTCACCAGATTCGGGCACGTCCGTCTGGTCTCCGAAGACTTGCGGGCTGGCCACGGGAAGGTCGGCGTACCAGTCATAGAAGGACGTCATGACGCCACCGATGAGCTGCACAAAGCGGGTGCCGATGGTGTGGCTGACCATGGACATGGCCGGGATCGGGGAGAAGCCGGAGACCCTGTCCGGGCCGTAGTTCTTGATCGTGTTCACATGCGCGGCGGCAGCGATTTCCAGTGCCTCGGCCCACGAAGTGCGAACCAAACCGCCCTTGCCGCGTGCATTCTGGTAGCGCTGGCGTTTCTCCGGATCGCCGGCAACCTCGGCAAAGGCCAGCACCGGGTCCTTCAGGCGGGACTTGGCCTCACGGTACATGTCGACCAGGACGCCGCGGGCATACGGGAAACGGACCCGTGTGGGGGAGTAGGTGTACCAGGAGAAGGCGGCGCCGCGGGGGCAGCCGCGGGGCTCATATTCGGGGCTGTCGGGACCCACCGAGGGGTAGTCGGTCTGCTGCGACTCCCACGTGATGATGCCGTCCTTGACGTAGACCTTCCACGAGCATGAACCGGTGCAGTTCACGCCGTGCGTGGAACGCACCACCTTGTCATGGCTCCACCGGTCGCGATAAAAAATATCGCCTGCCCGGCCACCCTCGCGGAAAACCGCTCGGGAGTCATCGGTCTCGTCCCATTTCGTAAAGAAACGACCGAGCTTCAACATTGCGTCCGACGCAGGTCCATCGACCCCGGCGACAAAAGGTTCAGCACTCATGCCACCACCCTATGGGCTGGGTGATACCAATTCTAGGGACGCTGGATTAGTCAACAGTTACCTGCTGTATTTCCCCTCTATTACTTGCCTAGATTATGCGACTTTTTAGTTTGGGGGGCTGAAAAGCCACTCGAATATTACTTTTAGTCAGCCTTTTTTGACGAGGCCGTTGTGTGGCCTGACCACTTCTGCTATGCATCACAAAAGTGCGCGAGATGGCAAGGCCCATCCATGTGTGGTGCGCTAGTTCCGGCGGAAGGACAAGTCGAAGATGACGCGGCCAGCCTTGTGCGCCTTGTTCTCGAAACTGGTCAGAACGCGGCCGTCAAAACGCGGGGCCCAGCCGCCCGCCTCATCGGGCTCATCGCTTTGTTCGCAGTCCACCCCGCAGCGCCGCGCCTCGGTGAGAGGGCTCGCCGAACCTGTGCGTTCGCCGGCGTGCACGTTGGTGAAATCTTCCGCATTCATGCCCACCTCAAGCATCTGCTCGGCGTAGGCGGACCAGTCAGTGGCCAGGCGCCAGACGCCGCCAGGTGCCAGGGCACGGGCCACCAGCGGAGCGAAGGAGTCCTTCACCATGCGGCGCTTGTTGTGCTTGCTCTTGTGCCACGGATCGGGGAAGAAGACCCACACTTCAGCGACGGATCCGGCCGGGAGCATGGTGCTCAACACTTCGGGGGCATTAGCCTGCACCACGCGCACATTCGTCAGCTCGTTGGCCACGATTTTCTGGATGGTCTGGGCCAGGCCGGGAGTGTAAACCTCGACTGCGAGAAAATCCTTGTCCGGATTCTCCTGCGCGGAATGAACCACTGCATCACCCAAGCCGGATCCGATTTCCACGATCAACGGTGCAGTGCGGCCAAACTCTGCGGCTGCGTCGAAAACGAATTCCGGGTGCACGGACGTGTCCGAAATATGGCGGGGAACGTCCACCGCCAAGTATGCAGAGTGATCGTCCCAAGCCTTCTGCCGGCGGCCCTGCAACCGGGTGCCGCGGCGCACAAATGACACAGGCTGCGTACGGTACGTCCCTTCGGCGGCCTGGCTGCCGGGAGTAACAGGCCGCGGCGTTCCGTCCTGTGTGCGCGGAGCCTTTTGTGCAACTCCTTGATCGCCGTGCTGCTCGGAGGTCTGCGTGGGCTGCTCGTTGGCTGTGGTGGCGGGGGATTCAGGGCCGGAAGCTTGGATTTCACTCATCCCTTTAAGGGTACCGGGGATTTCCGGGCAGCCGAGGTGCCGAATTTCAGGCTCCCGCCCATTCATACTGCAGCTGATGCGGGTGACACGCGCCGGCACCCGCATCAGCTGCGATATGAACTGAGGGTGCGGGGGTAGCAAGGTGAGATGCGGCACTAAGGTGAGTGTCCGGCGTCGTGCCGCTGCTAGTATGGAAATACTTAATGTGCGTATCGCGCATTCTGCGTCGATGAACGCATGCATCTTGTCCCGCAACGAATTTGCTTCATAGCAACTCGCGGTTGACTCGCTCTGGCATTGAATCGGCGAACCCGCGGTCAAAACTGCTCGTGGGACGTTGAACCGCCTTACGAAAGATTCTCTCTTTACATGACAACTTTTGCTGCCCTTGGTGCGCCCAAGGAAATCGTTGCTTCACTCGCCGCTCAGGGCATTGAGGAAGCATTCCCCATTCAGGTCAAGACCTTGCCGGACACGCTGGCAGGCCGTGACGTGTTGGGCCGCGGCCGCACAGGATCAGGCAAGACCATTGCCTTCGCCATTCCGCTCGTGGCCCGCCTGGCCGAGCGCGAAGCTCCCTACTTCCGCAAGCCCGGCCGCCCCATGGGCCTGGTGCTGGCGCCGACGCGCGAGCTTGCAACCCAGCTGAACAACACCATTGAGCCGCTCGCCAAGGCCATGGGCCTGAACACCACAGTCATTTACGGCGGCGTTTCACAGGCTCGCCAGGAAAAGGCCCTGCGCGCCGGCGTCGACATTGTCATCGCCTGCCCCGGCCGCCTTGAAGACCTCATGAAGCAGCGCATCGTGTCGCTGGAAAGCGTTGAGATCACGGTCCTGGACGAGGCCGACCACATGGCCGACCTCGGCTTCCTGCCCGTCGTCAAGCGCCTGCTCGACACCACCCCCACGCAGGGGCAGCGCATGCTGTTCTCCGCCACCTTGGACAACGGCGTGGACAAGATTGTCCAGCGCTACCTCTCCAACCAGCTCACCCACTCGGTGGATGAGGCCAAGGCTGCAGTGTCCACCATGGAACACCACGTCCTGGTGGTCAACGACCAGACCGTGAAGAAGCAGGTCATCGTCGAGCTGGCCTCGGGCGAAGGCCGCCGCATCCTGTTCATGCGTACCAAGCACCACGCCCGCAAGCTGGCCAAGACCCTGACCGACGCCGGCATCCCCGCCGTCGATCTCCACGGAAACCTGTCGCAGAACGCCCGCGACCGGAACCTGGCCGAGTTCTCCACCGGTGGCGTCCGCGTCCTGGTTGCCACCGACGTCGCCGCCCGCGGCGTGCACGTTGACGACATCGAACTGGTCATCCACGTGGACCCGCCCACAGAGCACAAGGCATACCTGCACCGTTCAGGCCGCACCGCACGTGCAGGGTCCGACGGCGTCGTTGTCACCTTGACGCTGCCCGAACAGCAAAGCGACGTGAAGAAGCTCATGCGTGCCGCCGGCGTTGACGTGAACTTTGAGCGCGTCACCGCCAATTCACCGGTCATTGCCACGCTGGTGGGCGATGTTGCCGACAAGATTGATCCCCGCACCCGCGCAGCATTGCTCGCAGCAAAGCAGCCTGCTCAGGGTGGTGGATCCTCAACTGGCGCCAACGCCCAGCGCAAGCGCGCCGTCCGTTCCGGCGCAGCCCCCACAGCTGGTGGCCGTGGCGGTCGTGGTGGGCGCGGCCGCGTTTCAGCCGATGCCCCCGAGCGTGGCGAGCGTTCAGCTTCGGCAGGACACGGCAATCGCTCGGAGCGCCGCGACGGCCAGGTTTCGCGCCCGGCAGGC
>NZ_JAUNVV010000019.1:0-30928 GCF_030540645.1 Arthrobacter sp. | reverse complement strand
CGCCCGGCAGGCGCTGGCCGTCCCGCAGGATCGGGCCGCCCGGCACGCGATGGCGATGTGGCCCGCGGCAAGCGCGCTCCCCATGCCGGCGGCTCACGTGAAGGCGCCCGCGAGGGTGCTCGCAGCGGTGCCAACGTCGCTTGGTCCTCCAACACTGGCGGCACTTCCGGTGGCAGCTACAACGCCAACGGTGGCGGCCAGTCCCGCCCGGCCCGCTCCAGCGGACCCCGCCGCGCCACGGCACCTGCTTCAAACCAGCGTCGCGGCCGCTAAAGCGCACCGCACCCGCTAAATAGCGACAAACAAACAGCCCGCCGTGTGCGGAGATTCGTTGAAATTGACGGGTCTTCGCATGCTGCGGGCTTTTTGTTGCCGAAAACGCGCCCTGGCAGCCGTAACTGCTCCTGCACCGATCCACGTGCCGTCTCGAAACCGCGCTGTGGCCGTGTGCCCGTCCCTGCCCCGCGAAACCGCGGTTGCTCGACCGCGGGTTTGCGGTTTGGACGCGGGCATGCGGGCAACGGGCGGGTTGGTGGAGATCAGCTGCTTGGAATCAGTCCGAAGTGGTGGGTGTTGGCGGTGTCAGGCCGGCAAAGGGCTCAAGGGCCTGCTCCAAGGCGGCTCGATCCGCGTGCGACACGGTGGTAATGCCGTAACTGATGGAGATGGACCGTGGTGGAAGGCTGGACTGTTCGTACTCTTTGGCGGCTTTCCCCGTGGAGTCCCTGTCGACATCGACATGATCTTCCTCCACTCTGCAGTACTGGTCGGTACAGTGTTGCTGTTCCAGCCAACGGAGTTCCAGGTGGTGGTCATGGCGTCGCCGCCGTAGCCGTTGCCCGAGGACGGGTACCAGCCCTGCTCGCCGCGTGCGTTCCACTCGAGATCGTATTCGCGCCCCAACGCTGTCTTGAGCTCGGACAGGATCGCCGCAGAGATTTCCTCGGCATCCTCCTGCACGGGAGCGGCCAGCACCTCGTCGGGCATCGTATAGGCGTGGAGCGGATAGTCCCGCCAATTCACGGTGACTTCCTGGCCCACAGCGTTGGTGTACGTGCTTGTTGGTCCAGCAGCACACCCACTGGAACTTGCCAGGACACCAGCCACGGAAAGGGCTGCCACCGCAGTGCGAATCCAGTTCCCCATGCTGAAATCCTTCCCCCGGAAACAGCCAGTCCAGGGCGGGGGTGGCAAAGATTCTTCATACCGGGGGATGAAAGCGTGCCAAGATTGTGGACCTCCAGTTAGGCGACGATGTTGCGGGATGCGTACCTGCTCCCCGCAACAGTGGCAGCCGCTATGGTGATCAATGCACCCAGGACCAAGGCGGCTGGTTCACCCGGTGCCAGCAGATTCTGTTGGATGCCGATGGTTGCGGCGGCGATGGGAACGCCAAGTTGCGACGCCGAGAGCACTCCCAGGGACAAGGCAAGCCCAAAGATTCTGCTCAGCAGATGAATCGCGATCGAGCCAAACCCGAGCGCCAGGCCCAACAGAATCATCTGTGGATGGGTCGCCAAATCGCGCAGGTCGAGCGAAGCGCCCAACCAGAGGAAAAAGAGTGGCCCCAAAAACCCGTCCGTCAACGCAAACAGTTGGTGGGCCAGCCGGCGTGGCTCACCCACAGCAGAAACCGCCAAGCCAAAAGCAAAACCAGCGAGCATGATCGACACATGGCTCCACACTGCCAGCCCAGCCAAGGCAAACAACATGACCAGTTGAGATCTGAGCTCCAGCGCGAATTTTCTCTCCTCCGAGACCTTGTGAATGCTCCTCCACTTGCCGCTACTGTCTGCTTTGCGTAATAGCAAAAACACAAGGGCGGCACTGCCCAACACTGCCAAGGATCCGAGCGCAGCCCTGCCCGCCGTGGCAGGGTCCAGCGCCAGCGGAAGGGCCACGATGGCCAGAGTGTCAGCCAGCGCAACCTGCGCAGTTAAGGCCAGTATCGGAGGCCCGGACAAGGTCAGGGAACCGATGATGGGCAGCACCAACGCGGCGGAAGACGAGGAGAGAAGGACAATATAAAGCGCTGCATGGGAGTTGCCGAACAAGGCGGCCAGAGAGATACCCGCCGCCGCGGAGACGACGGCAACAACCATCAGTTGCACGGCTCCGATGCCGAGAGCGGAACGGATCTTCTTCTCCCTCAAAGGGACATGGGTGCCTGCCACGAACATGATCAGTGCAAAACCCATGTCGGCCAAAAACGTGAAGGTGGGCTCAACCGGGTTGACGAGGTTCAGCCCGGTGCGGCCAAGAAGAATGCCGGCCAACAGTTCGCCTATCAGGACCGGGACCCGCCACTTTCGGGGGAGTGCCAGAAGCGGACCCAGTAACGCAACAGCGCAGAGCAGTGCCAAGAGGGGAAACGTCATGGCAGGGGCCCGCAGGAGTGAGTCAAGCGCCGCTGTTCCATTTGCCCATTGTGCTAGGTGGGATCGTTTTGCCCAAGATTTTCTTGGAGGCCCGGGTCTGGATCCGAACTCTCACGGGCGGGGTCGATGCTCAGCACGGCAAGGAAGCCGCGGCCGGAAATTTCGGGAGCTTCTTCGGCACCCACAACGGTGTCGAACTTGCCCAGCGTCTCGGTGGGTGGCACGGAGGAGGCAGCGGCGTCGTCGGTATCCGGGGAAGCGGGCGAAACGGAAGCCGAACCCTGCAGCAGCACGGCGAACTGGCCGGCAAAAACGGGGTGGGGACGCTTCTTGGACAGCTCGACGATCATGGCGTAGCCCTTGCAAACGCCGCGGCGGGTCATCAGGTTCAGATCCTTCAGGATGCCTGTGGGCAGCGTCGCGGAGGTCTCGGAGTCACCGGAAAAGCGGAACGGTCGGTACTTTTCCAAGGCCTGTTCAACGCCGTCGACAGTGAGGGCAATGAGCTCGCCCTCAACCACGGTGATGATCCGGTCAATGCCGGGCATGGGCGAAAAGGGCCCGGCTTTGACCACGTCGGCCAGAGACAACCGCCAATCCCAGCCGCCGGCGCCATCCGGGCCTACAGCAATTTGGCGCGTCGTTCCACCAGCCCAAGGCACAGCCTTCAGGGAGGCGTGGCGGATGATCTCCACTATTTTTCGTCCACATTCTTGACGCTGTACACGTGCAGACGCTTGGGATCGGAGGGACGACGGCGGAGCTTGCGTTTGTAGTACGACCAGGCTCCTGTGATGGCCAGGGACACGGCGAAGGCGAGCACGATCTTGATGGGCAGGTTCACACGGACAAACGTGAGCACCAGTATCATGGCGGCGAAACTGGCGAAGTTGACCAGGATGTCCAGCCAGTCGGTCTTATTGCGCATGACTCAATCCTACGCGGCCTTGGTTCGGGCGGCTGCCGGAGCAGGTCACCTGTACATGCCCACGAACGGCCGGTTGGTGGGGACGATCTCCTTGCCAAGGGGCATGAGGGAAATGGGGATCATCTTCAGGTTGGCGATGGCCAGCGGGATGCCGATGATGGTGACCGCCATGGCAAAGGCTGTGGTGATGTGGGCAATGACAATCCAAATGCCGGCCACCAGCAGCCAGATGACGTTGCCCAGTGTGCTGGCGATGCCTGTGCCCCCGGGCTTGTCCACCACTGTCCTGCCAAAGGGCCACAAGGCATAGTTGGCGATGCGGAAAGAGGCGATGCCCCAAGGGATCGTCACGATGAGCAGGCAGCATACGATTCCAGCCAAGCAATATCCCAGTGCGAGCCAAAAACCACCCAACACCAGCCAAATGACATTCAAGATTGTCTTCATGACTCCATTGTGCCCTGTGGCGGTGATAAACACCTCAGGGGAAACCCGGAAAAACCCCTGAATACTGTGGCGATGCCTGGATCGGACCATGCCGTGGTCAAGTACCGGTGCTACGCTGATTTGCACTGTTACTCGGCTCACCTCCAAGGTAAGGAAACCGGCAATTCCATGGACTTCGGCACCGTCTTTTTGATCCTCATGCTGGTGATCATCGCCATTGCTGTAGGCGTGGCCATCACGTTGGGGGTGCTGGTGTCCCGCGGCGTGGTGAGCTTGGTGAAGATCTCCAAACCCAAGTATGCATCGGCCAAGCGGAGCGCGTTGAAGGTTCGGGCCGATTCCACCTCGGGACCCGTCGGGGATATCTTGAAGCAGCGGGTGGCGCTGGCGGAATCACTGGAAGCGACCCGCCGTTCCTTGGACGTGGCGCAGGGCACCGGCCAGTACACCGGCAATTTGGAGTCCATCTTCAATACGCTCCAACAGACCGGTTCCGTCATGGAGCACCATCTTCTGGTGGCTCAGCAGGAGCCGGACCCCGCCGTCCAGTCCCTCTATGCAAAAACCCTCAGCGTGCAGGTGAAACAAATAACGCAAACCGCCACGGGCGTGCGCAACGCCCTGGCCAGTGCCGCCGCGCCAGCGGGCGACGTCGACTTGAAGGACCTCACCCGCACTCTTGAGATCGAAGCGGCCATGCTGAAGAAATGGTCCAAAACGTATACCGACCTCGGTACGGATTAGCCAGGGTCCATGAATTTTTTTGACCGTGTTGCCGCCGTGTTCAAGCAGCAAAAGTCCAAGCAGCACAACAAGTACGACGACGCTGCCTCCTCCCGCGACCAGCTCACCCTGGGCGAGGCTCAACTGAAGCAGCAGGCTGCCGTGCAAAAGATGCGCCGTGGTGTGGCTGATGTTTCGGTCAGCCGTCAGCGGTTGGACCTGCAGGCGGAGGATTTGCAGAAGGCCTTGGACACCCTAGCCGCGCAGGCTGATAAGTCCCAGTCTGCGGGGGACGGTGCCGCCGCCCAGACGGCACTGGCCCGCCATCACATCATGGGAGGACAGCTGGCCGATCTGTTGAACCAGCGCGATGCGTTGGCCGATCAGGAAACCATGCTCATCGCCGCCCTGGCCCAGTTGCAGGCGAGAGTTGCCGGCTTCAACGTCACGGCTGAAACGCTCAGGGCCGCCCACACTGCCGCGAGGGCCGATCAAGTCATCGCGAAAGCGCTGGCAGATTTTGAGGAAATCCGCCGAACGCCTGGAACGGATTAGGTACCGACCGCAGCAAGCCAGCGCTCTCAGTGAACCTTGAGGGCCAGTTGAATCAGCCAGCTGTGCTGCTGGCACCAGACGTCAAGATGTCCCCGGAGGCAATGTCAAAGGTGAACGCCCGGCGTGCACAGGCCGAGGTGGCGCCAGTGTCTGCACCCAGCGTGAACACCAGTGTCAATGATGTTGCGGCCACGTCTGATTCAGTCAGCGCGTAGGTGGCCGTGAATCCACGGACCGCGCCTGGGCCCAGCGGTTCCCAGCCAATGATGGTCTCCCCGATAGCTGATCCGGCTTCGGCAGTTCCCGGCTCAAGGGATTCCCCACCGTCCACCAAATGGCCGAGGCGAACAGCGACGGAGGTCGCGGCTCCGTCCGCAAAGTTCTCCACACGGCCGCTGAAAGCCAGTACGTCCCCGGCCTTGTATCCCGGAATCACGGAGCCGTAATTCACATCTTGCGACTCGCGGTTGGACAGAACCTGGGGTGTGTTCGCTGAATAGCCCTGCCCGACTTCCTTCCAGGTGGCAGGATCCCAGTCCCCATCGGTCTGGGCCAGCACGAAGCTCTCGCCCACACTCTCCCAGACGGCGGGGCGGCCGGGCGTGATGGAACGCAACACCACACTCAAGCCGGCGGACCCCGCCCAGGACGTGTCGGCGTCGTGCGTCAGAGAAGCTGTGGGGGAGGCGAGCAAATCCTGCGGATCCACCGTGGTGAACACGATCTCCTGGTAGCCCTGGCGCTCGTACAGCACCCCGATGCGGCCGCTTGGCAGGCGGGTGGCGGTGGAATATTCCGAACTTCCCGAGCGCAGCGCGACGGCGTACGGCCAGGTTGCGCCATCGTCCTGCGAGAGTTTCAACAACGTGTTGCGGCGCAGCAGGGGGTCGTGGTTGTGGGTGGCGATGAGCCAGCGCTCTGTCTCGGGCGCAGCGAGTGTGGCCACGTTGGGCAGGCCGTCAAAACGGGCCAACGAGCCGTTGTCGCTGGGGTCCGGCAGCTCGTGGTGGGGCTGTGCGGGGGAGTAAGAGTGTCCGCCGTCGGTGGAGACGGCCGTGAGCCGGAAGGGGGTGGCGCGTGAATGCATCAGCAAGCTGCCGTCCGATCGAGACACCACCTTGTTTTCATTGCCGCCGGGGATGAACTCGCCCAGCATCCACGTCTCACCGTGGTCGTCACTGTACGCGCTGGCGGACATGATGTTGCCGCGAAACATGACGACGAACTGCTGCACCAGACGCCCCATGAACGGGCCGGTGTGGATCTGGATGCCCGCGCCGGCGGCGGCAAAGAGCCCTGTCATGCCCTCGCATTTGAGCATGCCGGTGAGGCGGCGATGTTCCCAAGTGGCGCCGTCGTCGTCGGAAAAGCTGAGGTCCGAATGTTGGATGCCATCTTGGTCTTCGAGCCCTTCTACGGCCTCGAAAAAGCCGGCATGCGTGCCCGCGGCATGGAATATGAAAATACGGCCGGTCTCAGTGTCGACGAGCAGGCTGGGATCTCCATAGCCGTCAAGGCCGGTTCCGGTGCGCACTGTCTGCTGTGGCCCCCACGTATTGCCGTCGTCGGTGCTGCGGCGTAACAGCAAGTCGATGGGGTTGGGCAGGTCGTCCAGGTTGGGGCGGCCGTCGTAGGCGGCGAGAATGGTGCCCCGCGTCGACACCGCAAGAGCCGGGATGCGGTATTGGCGGTGCCCGGCAACGCCGCGACGCGCAAGAACGCGCTCACTAGAGGTAGGACGTAGGTTCACAAATTGAGTCTAGGCGAGTGTGTCCGGGGATGGAACCGCCCCGGGCACACTCGCGCTGGACTGCTCACTGAGGGAACTACTTGTAGACGGACTTCAACCCGGCTTCGTCGTAGCGGGTGCCGGCAATGCTGCCAGCGGGGGCTGCGGCTTCCAAAGCGGCCAAGTCCTGTGCGGTCAGGACAATATCCGCAGCGGCCACGTTCTCCTCCAGGTACTTGCGGCGCTTGGTACCGGGAATGGGCACGACGTCCTGGGCGATAACCCAAGCCAGCGCGAGCTGAGCAGCAGTGACGCCCTTAGCAGTGGCAAGTGCGGTGATCTTCTCCACCATCGTCAGGTTTGCGGCCATGTTGTCCTGCGTGAAGCGGGGCATGCCACGGCGCCAGTCGTCGGCAGCGAGATCGTCTTCGCTCGTGATCCCACCAGTGAGAAGACCCCGGCCCAGTGGCGAGTAGGCCACGTAGCCAATGCCGAGTTCGCGGACGGTGTCCAGGACGCCATTGCTCTCCGGGTCGCGCTCAAAAATGGAGTATTCGGTTTGCAGCGCCGTGATCGGATGCGCAGCGTGTGCGCGGCGGATGGTCTCCGGTGCGGCCTCGGACAAGCCCAGATACCGCACCTTGCCTTCGGTCACAAACTCGGCCATGGCACCCACGGTCTCCTCGATCGGGATGTTGGGATCCACACGGTGCAAGTAGTAAAGGTCCACGTAGTCCGTGCCAAGGTGGCGCAGCGACCGCTCCAGCGCCTTGCGGGCGTAGGCGGCACTACCGTTGACTGGGCTGCGGGAGCCGTCGTCGGCAACTTCGCTGCCAAACTTCGTGGCAAGCGCGTATTCGCTGCGCCGGTGGCCAATGGCCTGCCCGATGAGCTGCTCGTTGAGGAATGGCCCGTAGACTTCGGCAGTGTCGATCAAGGTGACGCCCAAATCAAGGGCCCGGTTGAGCGTGGCCGCCGATTCGACGTCGTCGCGCTCGCCGTAAAACGCACTCATGCCCATGGCGCCCAGTCCCTCTACGGAGACCTCCAGCCCCTGGTTGCCCAATTTCACTGTTCTCATGGTGCTTCACGCCTTCACTTGATGTGTGTCCCCGCACGGATTGCCCCGAGCGGGTGCTGCCAAACAAAAATGCTGCCGTACTTTAGGCCGTGGAGCAAGAGCCGGAGGCTGGCAAATCGCTGGGTGCTGGGTTCAGCCCTCGTCAAGGGTGATGTCGGGAATGGAGGAAAGACGCCTGCGCCACATGCTTTACGCCACGATGATGCCCAGATGCGCTGCCAGGATGGGGGCGAGCAGGCTGAGCTGGTACTCGTCCATGACGGCCCCGGCCATTGAACCCACACCGTTGAGGGTGCGAAAGTCCGTAGTGCGGATATCGAAGTCCTTCAGCGTTGCCTGCTGGACATCGAGGGTGCCGATGCGGCAGCTCCTCAGGGCCAGGCGGGTCACCGTGGCACCGCCCAAATCCAGATCATCAATGATGCAGTCGCTGATCTGTAGATCGGTAATTTTTGCGGTGCGCAGGTTCAGGAAATCCAACTTGCCGCCATCAATGCGTACATTGTGCCAAGTGCTGTCATACAGTTCCGCAGATCCCCACCGGGGAGAGGTGATTTCCACGTCTCGCCAACTGGTCCGGGACGCCTTTAGCACGGGTGCAAAACTGTCTGTGAGGATGACGTCGCGGAACCGCGTACCGCGCATTTGGGCGTTGTGAAACGTGGCGCGCCGCAACTCGCATTCCAGGAAGTCCGTGGACGTGAGGTCTGCTTCGGCGAAGTCTGTTCCGTCAAAAAGTTGCCTATCGTGGCTGTCACCCGGACTGAAAAATCGATCCTCGTTGAGCTCGAGCCCATTGAGCTTGACGGGGGAGAGCAGGGGTGGGCGGGGAGTTGGTTTCGAAGCCATGCCACAAGGCTATCCGCCAGCGCGAACACCGAAACCCTGCTAACCAGCCAGTGCGTCAGTGCTTCCATGGATGCCGGTCTAGGGAAGTCGGGCGATCAGCTTGAACCGTTGCAGCACCAGCATGGAGTTCTCGTTTATCGTGAAGTCCGGGTCACCCATGGCATTGCGCATCTCGGCGGAGTGCCAAAACTCCTCATGACCGGCACGCCACTGGGCCACAGTGGTGTCGCCTTCACCTTCGTCAATGACGTGCTGCAGGTCGACGTCGGCCAGCCGGGCATGGCGGACAGCTGTCGTTTCAATGACCGCTACGCCTTTGCCGTCCGAATCAATCACCACCTCCTGCTGGCCTATGACGGGCAGCTCCTCCTGTTCAATCTCATATTCAATGAGAGTGGTGGTGGTTGACGTTTTGGTGCCGTCAAGGATGGCGGCCACCAGTTGGTCACGCAGCGGCCCCGGGAACGCAAACGCGGCAACAGGCAGTGGGGGCATGCCGGCGAAGGAGATGAACTCTGTCATGGAGCGATCCTGCTTTCTTTATTTTTGACTCAATTGTGCTAGCTCTTGTGCAAGGTTCACCCGTGCCTGGGCGTCCCACAAATTGCGGCCACGTGGTGTGTGAAACAGCGGCTCCAGGGCGAGCAAGCGTCGCAGCACCGCGGCCCTGCCCTTGACAAAGTCATCCGCCGGAACGTGGGCATACTCCTGACGGACGCTCACCAAATACCGGGAGTAGGCACCCGGTGAGCCGCCTAGCACGGCGAGGTCGGCGTCGCACAGGAGGTGACCGGCATCGTCGGCGGCTTCCGGGGCGTGCGCCGCAGTCAGGCGCACCAGGCGAGCAACCTCACCGGCCTCATCCACTGAAACCACAGCCTCAAGACACGCCTGCGCTAAAACAGCTGAGTTTTCTTCATCTGCGGCGGTGCCGTTGTAGACGGCATCGTGAAACCAGGCGGCCAATGCCACGGGGCGTGGGACGGTGCGGCCGGTCAGCTGATCCAGCGCCTCCAGCACCGCCAGCAGGTGTGTGGGGGAGTGGTAGTGCCGGTGGGGTTCGCTCCAGCGGGCCAGTAGGTCCGCACCCAACTTAGGCTGATCGGGCAACAGTGCCCTCCAGCGCATCTCCAGCACCGAACCCACGGATTTGACCCGGTACTTGGCTCGGATGCGCAGGCCTGATGCCACCAGTGTGCGGGCCAGGTCCTTGCCTGAGATGGGCGTGGCCCCTGCCGCGAGCAGTTTTTCGTACAGTCGCTGCGGGACGTCGTAGTGGTCAAGGTCGAATGCCCGTCTGGAGACGCCGTTGGCCGTGGCAAAGTCGTGAAGTTCGGAAACCGAGGTGTCCGAAATCAGGTGCGAGAACATCGTGCCATGCGCCGGCCAATAGGGAGGATCGATGAAGATCATGGCCCCAGTGTAGGCCGGAGCAGCACGGCTGCTGGATGCGGTGGTGACGGACACAGGCGCATAGACTCGTTTCAGTCCAGCAAACCAAGTGAAAACGGCGGCAATGCGCAACGAAGACTCCACTGTCCAGGCCACATTCAACGGAATTGCCAGGCGCTATGACCTGATGAACCGCATCATGACGCTGGGCTCCCACCAGCGCTGGTGCCGGGAGGTGGCAGAATTTGCCACGTCCACGGGTGGCGGTAAATTTTTGGACTTGGCCACGGGAACCGGCGTCATCGCCAGGTCCGTCCGCAAGCAGAGTCCCGAAAGTGCCATCATCGGGGCGGACTTCTCCGAAGCCATGCTGGAGATGGCCCGCCATGTCGAGGGGAATGAGGACATCGACTGGCGATTTGCCGATGCCCACGAACTGCCGTTTGACGACGGGGTGTTCGACGCCGTCACGCACGGTTACCTGCTCCGCAACGTCAGCGGCTTGGACCAGGTTCTTGCCGAGCAATACCGTGTCCTCAAGCCCGGCGGCGTTGTGGCCGCCCTTGAATCATCCCCTCCCAGCGGTGTCCTTGCCCCGTTCATACGTTTGGGTATGCGCGTGGTCATTCCCACCCTCGGGACCGTCATTGGGCGTGACCGGGAAGCCTACAAGTACCTTGTCGATTCAACTCTTGGATTCCTGCGCCCTGAAGATCTGCGGCTGCGGTTTGAGCAGGCAGGGTTCACGGACGTTCTAGTGAAGCCGAGATTCTTGGGTACCAACATGATTTGGAGCGCCCGCAAGCCCGTCGAGCGCTGAAGCCAGCCGGGCAGCTGTCGGCTATAGTTCCCGTTCCGCGTACACGGCCAGCGCGTCCCGGACGAACGCTGCTCCGTCGCGGCCGCCACAGTTGGCGGCGAAGCGTTCATCCGCAACGTATATTTCCCCGAGCCCGTTCACGTACGTCTTGATGTCGCCGCCAGGTGTGGCAGCAGCTGTTCCCGGTATGGACATCAGCCATGGCACGTGCTGGTGGGCAAGTTCCTGGGCGGTTGCGGAATCAGGGGTATCCCCGCTGGTATACGCGGAAATCCAGCCGGCATTCAAGGCGGCAACAGCCTGTTCGCGTCGCAGTGGCGCAAAGTGCGGCTGGTGGTGCCCGCCAAGGCAGCAACTTCTTGGATTGAAAGGTCCATGAACCTCAGCGTAGAGGTTGACGTCGCGTCAAGGTCAAGAAGATTTTCGCCGTCGGTAGAATCAGGGAAATAGGATCCCCCAAAGCAAAGTTGAGCGTAGTAGACTCAAGTCTAGAAGTATGAGTCAACAATGATTTCCTCACCAACGAAAGGACCTCTCTTGGACGCCAAATTCACCACAAAGAGCCAGGAGGCTCTTTCCGCCGCCGCCATGAACGCCTCCACCGCCGGAAACCCCACGGTCGAGCCGGCCCACCTGCTCAAGGCCCTCATGGACCAGCGCCAGGGTGTGGCCGTTGCGCTACTCAAGGCCGCAGGGGTCGACCCTGACGAGGTCAGTGTCGGTGCCAGTACCGCCATTCGCAACCTCCCGTCGTCGTCCGGGACCTCCGTGGCCCAGGCCCAGCTCAGCCGCAACACGTTGTTGGTGGTGCAGGCTGCACAGCAGCTGGCCGAACGAATGGGGGACAGCTATGTCTCCACCGAGCACCTGTTGCTGGGGTTGGCGGACGACGCCGGAGCAACGGGAGGCGCCCTGCGCTCAGCCGGTGCCACGAAGGCTGCGCTCGATGCTGCGCTGCCCTCCGTGCGCGGTGACGGCAAGGTCACCACCCCCGATCCCGAGAACACGTTCGAGGCACTGGCAAAATTCGGTGTGGACATGACGGCCATTGCGCGTTCAGGCAAGCTTGACCCCGTGATTGGCCGCGACGCCGAAATTCGCCGCGTCATCCAGGTTTTAAGCCGCCGGACCAAGAACAACCCTGTGCTCATTGGCGATCCCGGCGTGGGCAAGACTGCCGTCGTGGAGGGCCTGGCCCAACGCATGGTGGCCGGGGACGTGCCCGAATCGCTGCGCGGAAAGTCGCTCATCAGCCTTGACTTGGCCTCCATGGTGGCCGGTGCCAAATACCGCGGCGAATTTGAGGAGCGGCTGAAGGCCGTGCTGGAGGAAATCAAGGCCTCCGACGGGCAGATTGTCACGTTCATCGACGAAATTCACACGGTGGTCGGCGCAGGTGCGTCGGAAGGCTCCATGGATGCCGGCAACATGCTCAAGCCCATGCTGGCACGTGGTGAACTGCGCCTGATCGGTGCCACCACGCTGGATGAGTACCGCGAGAACATTGAAAAGGACCCGGCCCTGGAACGCCGTTTCCAGCAGGTTTACGTGGGCGAGCCCAGTGTCGATGACACCATTGGGATTTTGCGCGGGCTGAAGGAACGCTACGAGGCGCACCACAAGGTGGCCATCGCCGACTCGGCGCTGGTGGCTGCAGCTACGCTGTCCAACCGCTACATCAGCGGCCGCCAGCTTCCGGACAAGGCCATTGACCTGATGGATGAGGCAGCTTCGCGGCTGCGCATGGAAATTGATTCCGCACCGGAGGAAATCGACCAGCTGCGCCGCTCCGTGGACCGCCTGACCATGGAGGAACTCGCGCTCAGCGGGGAAACCGATGCTGCCTCCATTGAACGACTTGATGCCTTGCGCGCGGACATGGCGGACAAGAAGGAGGAACTCGCCGGGTTGAACGCACGCTGGGAAGCTGAAAAGGCGGGCCTGAACCGTGTGGGTGACCTCAAGGCCAAGCTCGATGAGCTGCGTTCGGTGGCTGACAAGGCACAGCGCGACGGTGACTTGGAGCATGCCTCCAGGATTCTTTATGGAGAAATGCCCGCAGTGCAGCGTGAGTTGGAAGCTGCGGCAGCTGAAGAGGAGTCCACTGACAAGCCTGAGCTGATGGTGGCCGAGGAAGTTACCGCCGATGACATCGCCGAAGTCATTTCCGCCTGGACTGGCATCCCAGCTGGACGCATGCTGCAGGGCGAAAGCCAGAAGCTGTTGCAAATGGAACAGGTGCTGGGATCCCGGCTGATCGGCCAGAGTAAGGCCGTGACTGCCGTGTCCGACGCCGTCCGCCGCGCCCGTGCCGGCATCAGCGACCCGAACCGCCCCACTGGTTCGTTCCTGTTCCTGGGACCCACCGGTGTGGGTAAGACGGAGCTGGCGAAGGCGCTTGCCGACTTCCTGTTCGACGACGAACGTGCCATGATCCGCATCGACATGAGCGAGTACTCGGAGAAGCATTCCGTGTCGCGGCTGGTGGGCGCCCCTCCCGGATATGTGGGTTACGACGAGGGTGGGCAGCTGACGGAGGCCGTGCGCCGTCGTCCGTATTCGGTGGTGCTGCTGGATGAGGTGGAGAAAGCCCACCCGGAAGTCTTTGACATCCTGTTGCAGGTGTTCGACGACGGCCGGCTCACCGACGGGCAGGGCCGCACGGTGGACTTCCGCAACGTCATCGTGGTGCTGACCTCAAACCTGGGCTCACAGTTCCTGGTGGATCAGACCCTGAGCGACGACGAGAAGCACAAGGCCGTCATGTCCATAGTGGAGGCCTCGTTCAAGCCCGAGTTCCTCAATCGACTCGATGAGATCGTCATGTTTGACGCTCTCAACATCGAGCAGCTCTCGCGGATCGTCGACCTGCAGGTTCAGGAGTTGGCCGCACGCCTGTACGAGCGGCGTCTGACCCTCGAAGTCAGTGATGCGGCGAAGGCGTGGCTGGCGATGACGGGCTACGACCCGGCCTACGGTGCACGCCCGTTGCGCAGGCTGGTGCAGCGCCAGATCGGTGACCGGCTGGCGAAGGAGATTCTGGCCGGTGCCATTGTCGACGGCGACACCGTCGTGGTGGACACGGCGGAAGACTTCGACGAGCTGGACCTGGACGCGGCCGGCAGCTCTGGCCTGAGCGTCAGCCGAAAGTAAACGCAGCGGTGGTTGAGCTTGTTTAGACCCAGGTCTCGACGAGCTCAACCACCGCTGTTTTGCTACTTGGTGACCGAGGATTCCAGTGGATTTCCGCCTCTTGTGTCCGAGACCATGCAGTCAACCCGGCGGTCGTTCTTGTCGTTCCAGCTTGCTTCGGAGGGGTAGGCCGTGGACTGCTTCAGTGTTTTGATGGTGGCGGCTTCGGACGTGAGCTGCACCCCACTGCATACCTCTGCAGCCTTGGCCTTGAGTGCATCCAGGCCCGGGAACTCCGCGGCGTCGTCGTAGTAGAACGTGCCCACCAGTTGCGCGTTGTGCGGGCTGCTGCACACCACGACGTCGGCTGGTGAGGAAGCGTTTTTGAAACTGCGAAGACAGTCACCCTCAAGCCATTTCAATGGCGACAAGTCAGGCAGGATCAGTCCGGCTTCCGGGTCTTTGGGCTCGGCGCTGGACGTGGCCGGTGCACTCTCGTCGCTTGCCTGTTGCGAGCTTTCCACGACAACGGGGGTGGGCTTTGTGGTGCTTGAAGCGAATAGTCCGACCAGCAGTGTCACAAAGAGGGCTATCAGCCCAAGGCCGACCACAACAACACCGAGGATGATGAAAAGCTTCTTCTTGTTGTTGCCCGATGGCCCTCCCGGGCCTTGAGGGCCGCCATAATTTGGTCCGCCGGGTCCGCCATAACCCGGACCCTGCGGTCCGCCGTAGCCGGGGCCGGGGCCTTGGGGTCCGCCAGGGTAGCCCGGAACCGGTGGCACTCCAGGGCCTCCCGCCTGGAGGCCTCCGCCGTACCGGGGTGCTCCCTGTTGGTTGGGTGTGCCGTAGGGAGGCTGCCCGCCAGACGCTGGAGGCTGGCCGTAGACGCCGGCAGCTCCATTAGGTTGCTGCCCTGCCGAGGGTGGCTGTTGGCCTTGGTGGGATCCGATCTGCGGTGCCACGCTGGCGTCTTGGGGGTCACCTCCTGGAGCGGCGTTTGCGGTTGAAGCAGCCAGGGCGGCAGCCTCAGCTTCGCCGCGGGCCAGTTGCGACGGGGACTGCCAGGGATTGGCCTTGGGCTGCCACGGGGTGCCCGACTGCTGCCAGGGTGTTTCCGGGCGACGCCAGCCATGGCCGTCATCAATTCCGGCGCCGATATGCGGCGCAGCGGCCGGTGATGGGTCTGCGTCACCTGTGGTGGGCGTCGAGTCAGCCGCTGAAGGTGCGGGCACTGCAGGCGGCTGGGCTGGGAACGTTGGTTGGTCTTCCTGCGCCACTGGCTCCACCGCTGCAGAGTGCTGGTCAGGCTTCTGCAATGAGACCGAGGGTGTGGAGGCTGAATCCCAGTCGACACTCTCTTCAGGATCCGGATGAGTATCAGCTTCAGCCTGCTGACTAGTCTTGGTCTCCGGAACCTTGGTGGCCTGAAATTCGGGGGTTTTGAAATCCGGTGCGGGATGCTTCTCGCCAATGGAGGTGGAGATCCCCTGCGTGGCCAATTGAGCTTCGTGTTCAACACGGGCGGCCTCGGCCTCAGCTGCTTCGAGGTCAACTCTCTCGGCAACGTCTTCGCTGATTTGAGCCGCATCCAACTGCGGCTCGGCGAAGGTGTAGTCGGCGCTTGAAATGGTGGGGTCCGGGTTGTTCTCGGATGGTGCACCGGACACTGATTGAGCGCCTTTATCGTCGGGCTGCTCGTTGGCCGGCTCGTTGGCCTGGCTGCTCTCGTTCATGGGGGCTTGCCTTCCGTGCTGCGCCTGCCTGGCACAAAAACTAGTTCCTATGGAGAGGGCGTGGACGTGACTGCAGAGTCCGGGTTGATGTCTGGAACACGCCGCCCTCGTGGAGTAAATGCTGTGCTCATAGGTGACTCTACCGAATAAAGCGCGCGGACCGGCCTAATATTTGCGTTTTGCTATGGGCAGAACACCCCATAGTGGGACACGACCAGGGCAGAACTAATGTAATCTAGGAGTACGACAAACTGACCGAATATTCTGGAGCCTCGCTCATAGCCCGAGCGACCACCTCCGGTCCAAGTGTAAAAGGGGGTCACGCCATGGGGCGCGGCCGTCAAAAGGCGAAGGCAACCAAGCAGGCTCGGGACATTAAGTACTACTCCCCGAACACTGATTATTCTGCTCTGCAAAAAGAGCTTGGTGCGACTACTCGGCGAGCCCCGAGCCATCACACTGAGATTCCTGCGGAGCCGGACTATTCAGCATATGAAGACAAGTATGCGGATCAGTTTGAGGACGACGACGACGTGGACTCCCGCCGCATTGGCTAGAGACACTTAGTCACCAGACGCAACAAGCCCTGCATGACGCGCAGCTTAAATGCTGTAGTGACATGTGGGGATTTTGTTGTTCCCCACCGGCTCCCACTGCTCGTTCCTCGCAGCGGGTCCCTCGCCGGCGTGGGCCGACCCACGCCCTCCCCGAAGGGGGGCTCGCGGGCGAGCCACCCTTCGGGCCCCTCGGGCGCGGGGGCCCAGCCACCGGCTCCCACAAAAAAATCGATTGTACAGTTAATGCCGGTGTTTCAGTGAAACACCGGCATTAACTGTACAACCGATTCGGGTTTGGAACCGGGGCGAAGCTAGGAAGCGTAGTTGCCCACGAGGCGGACTGCGCCACCGTCAACACCCTTGGCGCCTTGGGTGTAGTCCGAACCGCTCTTGTCGGAATCTGCGGACTCCTTGGTAACGGTACCCATGACCCAGGACGGCAGGCCGCGAGAGTTCAAGCGCTCAACAGCGGCGTCGGCGGCGTCGGCCGAAACCACGGCCACCATGCCAACACCAAGGTTCAAGGTGCGCTCCAGATCGGCCAAGGGCACGTTGCCCAGCTGCGAGACCAGGTTGAAGATGGCTGGAAGGCTCCAGGTGGAGCGGTCAACCGTGCCGATGAGGCCCTGGGGTAGCACGCGCGCCAAGTTGGCAGCCAAGCCGCCGCCGGTGATGTGACTGAAACCGTGAACAGCTTTTTCCTGTGTGACAGGAAGGTAGCGGGTCAGATCCAGGCAGTCAGCGGCGTACACGCGGGTGGGCTCCAGTAGTTCCTCACCCAGGGTGCGGCCCAACTCGGAAACTTGGCGTTCAAGGGCCCAGCCTGCGTGGTTGATAACGCGGCGGACCAGTGAGTAGCCATTGGAATGCAAGCCCGAAGATGCCATGGCGATGATGACATCCCCCTCGCGCACCCGTTCCGGACCCAGCAGCAAATCAGCCTCGACGACGCCCGTGCAAGCACCTGCGACGTCGTACTCATCAGGGGCTAAAAGGCCGGGGTGCTCGGCGGTCTCGCCGCCGACCAGTGCAGTCCCAGCAACCTTGCAGGCACCGGCGATGCCGCGGACAATGTCTGCCACGCGCTGCGGGACAACCTTGCCGGTGGCGATGTAGTCGGTCATGAACAAGGGCTCGGCGCCGACCACCACAATGTCATCAACAACCATGCCCACCAGGTCGTAGCCAATGGTGTCGTGGATGTCCATGGCTTGCGCGATGGCAACCTTGGTGCCCACACCGTCAGTGGAGGTCGCCAGGTACGGCTTCTTGTAGGTGAGCAGCTTGGATACGTCGTAGAGGCCGGCGAACCCGCCAAAGCCGCCAACAACGCTGGGACCGTGCGTGGCCTTGACGGCTTCCTTCATCAGCTCAACGGCGAGGTCGCCGGCTTCGGTGTCAACACCGGCGCTGGCATACGTGATTCCCTGTGAGGCTGAATCATGGGAGGCGTTGGTCATGGCGTCTCTTTTCTTGCGGGTGCTTTAGGAACCGTTGGGTGCGGTGCGGTCTTGTTCGGTCAGGAGGCTTTCCATTTCCGCGTCCGGTCCCGGATCGCATCCGGTGGAGGGGGTGGCGTTGCCGGCAACGGTGCGCTCAAGCAGGTTCTTGCCCAAGCGGTCGCTGCTGGGAAGTTCGATGGGGTACGTTCCCGTGAAGCAGGCCGTGCAGAGGCGTTCGCGTGGCTGCAGGGTGGCGTCGATCATGCCATCTTCGGAAATGTACGCCAACGAGTCGGCGCCAATGGACTTGGCAATTTCATCAACTGCCGCGCCATTGGCGATCAGCTCGGCACGGGAGGCGAAATCGATGCCATAGAAGCATGGCCAGCGCACAGGCGGGGAGGAAATCTTTACGTGGACTTCCGCAGCTCCGGCTTCCCGGAGCATGCGCACCACGGCGCGCTGGGTGTTGCCACGCACAATGGAGTCATCCACCACAATGATGCGCTTGCCGCGGATCACTGATTCGAGCGCATTGAGCTTCAGCTTGATGCCTAGCTTGCGCAACGTTTCGCTGGGCTGAATGAAGGTGCGGCCCACGTAGGCGTTCTTGACGAAGCCGTGGGCGAAGGGGATGCCGGACTGTTCGGCGTAGCCAATGGCGGCCGGGGTGCCGGATTCCGGAACCGGAATGACCAGGTCTGCGTCGGCGTAGTTTTCACGGGCCAGCTGGCGGCCCATCTCCACGCGGGATTCATACACCGAGCGGCCGGCAATGGTGGCATCCGGGCGGGCCAGGTAAACGTACTCAAAAACGCAGCCAGCTGGGGTGGCAGGTGCGAAGCGTTGGGTGCGCACGCCCTCTTCGTCAATGGCGATGAATTCGCCTGGCTCAATTTCACGAATGAAGCTGGCGCCGATGGTGTTCAAGGCTGCGCCTTCGGAGGCAACTACCCAGCCGCTCTCCAGCCGGCCCAGCACCAGCGGGCGGACTCCATGAGGATCGCGGGCAGCGTACAGGGTGTGCTCGTCCATGAAGACGAAGGAGAACGCTCCGTGGATCTTGGGCAGCAGCTCCATGGCCGTTTCCTCCAGGGAGTGGCCTTCCTTGCCTTTGAGCAAGGTGGTGACGAGAGCGGTGTCCGTGGTGTTGCCCTGCGCCATTTCGCCTGAGGTGGGAACGCCGTAGCGTTCCAGGACCAGCTCATGCAGTTCAGCGGAGTTGGTGAGGTTGCCGTTGTGCGCCAGGGCGACAGTGCCGCTGCCTGTTGCGCCAAGGGTGGGCTGGGCGTTGGACCAGTTGTTGGCGCCCGTGGTGGAGTACCGGCAGTGGCCAACGGCCATGTGCCCGGTCAGGGTGTTGAGTGTGGGTTCGTCAAAGACTTGGGATACGAGCCCCATGTCTTTGTACACACTGATCCGCTTGCCGTCGCTTGTCGCGATGCCAGCCGATTCTTGTCCACGGTGCTGCAGTGAATACAGCCCGTAATAGGTTAGTTTTGCAACCTCTTCACCGGGTGCCCAGATGCCCAGAACGCCACAAGCGTCCTGAGGTCCCTTTTCGCCGGGTAAAAGATCATGGGATAGTTTTCCGTCTCCGCGTGCCACAAAAAAATTATCTCACGTAATGGCTGTGACACTAACCGATTGTGACCTGGGTTATGCTTCCGGCTGCGGGAGGGGGAGCGGACGGTGCGCTAAGCAGTTTCCGCGGCGGCGTTGCCCTCATCATCCGGGAGGGCTTGCGCAAGCAGCGTCCTGGTACGGCGTCGGCCGCGGAAATCCAGGACAAGGGCCACGATTGCACCGAGTCCCACGCCTGGCAGCACCAGTAGGACGGTAAACAAACCAAACACGCTGGACGCCTCAAAGTTCTCATTCGCCGGGAGCAAGTACGTGAACATGGCGGCTGTGACAACACCGGCCAACCCGCCCGCGATCAGGAACGGGACGTATTTCGGGGCACGGCGCACGTGCAGCTTGCGGGGCGCTCCGGAAGTGTTTTCATGCTGGAAAGTCATGCCTCTAGGGTACCTGCCCAACCTTGGAGCCAGTGCGGGAGGACTCCGGGTTCGCTAAAAGGGGAGTTCGGCGGATAGTTCCGCGCGTAAACCGGAGGCAGCCACAAGGCCGCGTTCGACGGCGTCCCTCCAGCTGGTACCGCCGGTCACCAGCGCGAGCCACGTCTCGGCGTCGCACTCCACCACGTTGGGCGGGGTGCCACGGGTGTGGCGGGGTCCGGCGATGCACTGGGTGACGCCGAAGGGTGGGACGCGCACCTCCACCGAGTTCCCGGGGGTGCGTGCAGCGAGCTCCTCCAGGGAATAGCGCACAGCCATGGCGGTGACCGGGCGGGCGCGGTCACCGCTGCGCCATGCAGCCAGCGCAGCCTGGCCCTCAGTGATGTCTATTCGTCGTCTGGCAGTCATGGAAGGCTCCTTACGTGCTGGTGGCGGATAGGCGCGGGCGGATCAGTTCAGCACGTCAATTAAGCAAAGCGGTGACGGCTTGGCCCAGACGCAGGCTGCCGGCACGGGAGTGGCCGCCCATGACAGGAGGAACCACTTTTGCCAGAACCTGTGCCACGGCGGGAATGTCCACCGCGCCGGATGCAGCCAGCAAGGTCAGCCCCACCAGCGTCGCGGCACGACCGTTGCCATCAAGGATCTTCACGGCAACGCTGGCACCCGACGGCGTGGCCATGGCAAGCACGCCTTCGGCACCCATTTTGGCCAAAATGCCGAGGTCCTCCATGACCACGGTGTTGGGCAGGCCGTGTCCCTCAACTGCCCACGGATAGTCCAACATGGAAGTGGCGATGGTGGCGGCGCGTGCGTTCGCATTTTTATCGCTGGGCGCCTTGGCGAGGGAAGAAAATGCGCGGGCGAGGCCGGTCAGGCTGCAGGCCATAACGGGTGCGCCGCAGCCGTCAACACCGGTGTGGCGTACGGTTTCGCCGGTGTACTCCTCCAGGACGGTGCGCACTGAGCGCTGCATGGGGTGATTCGGCTCCAAATAGCCGGAGAGATCCCAATCGTTTTCAACGCACGCCCACAGGAATGCGGCGTGCTTGCCGGAGCAATTCATGGCCAACTTGGACTTTTCACGGTCCGTGCGCACCATCCAGGCACGGGCTGTGGAATCCCCTGGCCAGGCCGCCGGGCAGCCAAGGTGCTTTTCGCTCAGGCCCGCGGCCTTGAGCATGCCAGCGACCACGTCCATGTGTTCGAGGGAGCCGCGGTGGCTGCCTGCGGCGATGGCCACTTGGACTCCACGGAGCGGAACCCCGGACTGCATGGACGCCAAGGCCTGAAGCGGCTTGCTGGCCGAGCGCGGATAGATCGGCGCGGTGATATCGCCGAGCTCGGTGACCACGGAGCCGTCTCCGGCGACAACCACAGCGGAGCCAATATGCACGGACTCCACAAACCCGCTGCGTTCCAGGACGGCGAGCTCAACGGCGTCGTGCGCCCTGAAAGTATGAATCATGGTGTCATCTTAGCCACTACAGCGGCGTTGCCAGACCGGTGGAGGCCTTGATGACAAGGGGCACCGACCCGGCGGGCTTGTCGGCGGCCGCGGCTTGGGCGACGGCGTCGAGATGATCGGGGGCGACAAAGATGGTCAGTGTACCCGTGCGCCCGTCGGGAATGAGCTTGTGGATGGCGGCATCCAGTCCGTCCGGCAGGGTGGCCTGCCATGCCGAAACTGCCTGCAGGGCCGACTCCAGCGCTGCGGCGTCAAGGGCAACAATTTTGGGGACAGCCCCCGCCTCTGTCACGACCGTCGCGGCCGCTTCGGTGGTGACGGCAACATGGAGTTTGTTGTCTTCAATCCAAGAATCGGAGTAAGTCGTGCCTAGTTTTGCGCGAAGGCTCTCATTGAGCAGCAGTAGCGCGTTGGTGTCCGTGGCGCTTGTGGATTGGTTTGCCGACGGTGATTGGGAATCCTGGCCGGGTGAGCATGCGCTCATACCGAGTGCTCCTGTCAGGGAGGCAGCGAGGAGAGCTGACGCCAATACCTTGCTGTTCATGGTGACTCCCTTGCTTGAGGTGGGAAAGAAGCGGGTCCCGTTCATGGTGAACGGGACCCACTTCTTCAGGGTGTTGCGATGATCAAACTACAGCTTAGTGCGGCTGCTGTTATTTGGTCGAACGACGGCGGAGCAACAGGAACGCTACTCCACCCAACAGCAGCAGTCCGCCGGCACCGCCGACTACAAACACTGAGCTGGAGGCCCCGGTCTTGGCAAGATTGCCGTTGTAGGCAGGTGGAGTTGCCGGTGCCCTTGTCGGGGTCTGGGTGGTGGGCGCCGGGGCCGCCGGAACCACGCTGAATTGATTGGTTGCAGGCGTGGAGGAGTTCCAGTCCTCTAGTGTCTGCTTGGCCGAAACCGAGTAGTGGCCAACTTCCAAGCCGGGGGACACCTTGAATGACCAGGTGTCATCACCGCCAACAATTGCTGTGCCGCTGACATCGCCAGTCAGCTCAATGGTCGCGCCGGGCTTGCCGGTGCCCTTGATGCTTATGACAGGGGCAGTTGCCGTGCCGTTTTGGGCGGGTGCCGTGATCGCCGGGGAAGCGAGGGTCTGCTTGATGACTTCAACGGAGCCTGTTGTGGTCGCTGAGGTGCTGTAGCCATTCTTGGCTTGGGCAGTGACGGCGAAGGTGCCAAACGCGTTGGGAGCCTTCACCGTCCACGTGCCGTTGGCAGCCAAGGCTGCTTCGGTGGTCTTCTTGTCAATGGTGACGGAGACTGTGGTGCCCGCGGGGGCGCCTGGGAGACTGCCCTTCACGTCGGTGGAGCGGAAGACCTGCCCGGATGTGGTGACCGTAGGAGCGTTGAGGAAGATCTGCACGGAATAGCCTGCCGTGTGTTTCAAAGCGTCGGTGAGTGAAACACCGTAGGTGATCGCATTCCCGCCGGCGTCGACCCCGCCGGCGCTGATCACGCCGACTGCAAGTGTGCCGGCAATGATGGACCCACCGGAGTCGCCTTCGGCGGCTTTGAGGTTTGTGGAAGTAAAGCCTCGCACGGCGCGGATATCCTCCGGGTCTTCACCGGGCTTGGGGGCGTTGGGATCCTGGGGGTAGTTCTTGCCGCCGACCAGGAACGCGCCAACTTCACTGACAATGCCACAGGACCAGCCAGTTGTGCGTCCCGACTTGCAGATGGGGGTGCCAATAACGGCATCGGAAACGCCAGTCACCAGGGGGCCGGAGTCCTTCGGGGAAGCGGGGGTGCTCCAGTCGGTGACCTTGGGCAGCTGGGTCAGCTCCGTATCGATGACGTCAATGACGGAGACGTCCGTGCCGATGTTGCCAGGGTTTTGCGTAAAAGGATCGATCGCCGGTGAGTTTCCGGGCCCACCAAACTGCGAGAAGCCAAAGGTTCCCAACAGCACGGTTGCTTCGAAATCTGTGCTGGGACCACCCGTGACTGCGGTGTCCTTCAGAGGATTGGTCAGGCCGGCCAAAGGGAACGATCCGTCCTTCGAGCAGTGACCTGCCGAAATGACGGCAGGGGCGCCACCCTTGTTGAAACCGTTCCAGCCAATGCTGCACAAGCCACCTGCGCCTGTTGCAGGGTCAAGCGCGATGTAGCCCTGGCCATTGACGAGGTCGCCAGCCAACGCACCGGCAGGACCTTGTGCAGGCTCAACCACCACATTGGTGTACTTGGCGGCGAACTCGTTAGGGGAGGGCTTGGCGGCTTGCTTGAACGAACGCTGCGTCGTCATGGGACTGGTGGTTGCTATATCGCCGGTGCGGATGACGAACTTGCCGTCGGCGTTGATCATGATCGACTGCAGGTTTGCGGCGCCAAAGCTGGCTACGTAGTCGGTGAACAACGAATCGACGTCTGTGGCAACACCCTTGCTGGACGAAGGCACAGCAGGCACTGAAGGAACAGCAAGCTCAGCAGGCACAGCAGGCTTTGAAGGCGGCGGTGTAACGGCGACCTTGCTGCTACCGGCCGCAGCCTTGGCAGCGTCCGGTGCGGTTGTTTGGACGTTGATGGTGTCGCCGTCGAGCGACACAACGGCCGCAGGATCTGTGGCGACAACCTTCGCTTGTATGTCTGCCGCAGTGGCGGCCAAGGAACTTTGGCTGTTGAATTCTTCGACACTAATGCCCAGGTCGCGCTCAAGTGCGGTATCCAGCCCGGGCGGCAATGAGGCGCCTGGTGCAGTGGCTGGTGCAGTGGCTGCCGGAGCCGGTGCTGCCGCCGTCGAGCTTGAGATCATGGGGGGATCAGGGGATGGTGCCGCCGACGCGGCCCCGGTGAAGGTGCCACCGATCAGAACGGCAGTTGCGGCGCAAGTCGCTGCAGTGCGCCGAAGGAAGGCGCGCTTGATTACTTGCATGGTGTGTCCCCCTGGAGAAATGAAGTCGTGAGTGCAAAGACTCGCAGGCACTTTAGTGCCCAAGGTAGTATACTTCACCGGTCAAGCTACCAAGTGGATCTGCACCCGGCAACAGCGAGTCCTAGTATGTCGTGAACACGTAGGTTCCATCCCACCGCCAGCCGGGCCGGCCAGACAGCCTTTGGACGCTTTGCAACCGGCGGCCTGAAGCCACGTATCCTAGGAGGGTGAAGGTTCTAGTGATTGGCCCCGGAGGCCGCGAACACGCCATTGTCCGCTCGTTGCTTAGCGACCCCAACGTCAGCGAGGTGCACGCGGCTCCAGGCAATGCCGGAATCGCAGCCATTGTGCCCACTCACGACGTCAACGCCAGCGACCCTGCTGCCGTTTCGGCGTTGGCGTTGAAACTTGGAAGCGACCTGGTGATTGTAGGGCCTGAAGCGCCGTTGGCGGCTGGAGTGGCCGACGCCGTACGGGCTGCAGGGATCCCGGTTTTTGGTCCCAGCAAGGAAGCCGCGCAGCTTGAAGCTTCGAAGGCATTCGCCAAGACCGTCATGGCTGAGGCCCAGGTGCCCACGGCCATGGCCAGGGTTGCTGTTAATGTCCAGGAAGCAGCGGATGCACTTGACGCCTTTGGGGCCCCTTACGTTGTCAAGGACGACGGTCTGGCTGCAGGCAAGGGCGTTGTTGTCACGAACGACCGTGAGGAAGCCTTGGCTCACGCGGAGTCCTGCTTCAAGGTGGGTGGCACTGTGGTCATTGAGGAGTTCCTTGACGGCCCAGAGGTCTCCCTTTTCGTGTTGGCTGACGGGCGAACGGTTGTCCCGCTGGCCCCGGCACAAGACTTCAAGCGTATTTTTGACGGTGACGAAGGTCCCAACACCGGGGGTATGGGTGCGTACTCCCCGCTCGAGTGGGCGCCGGCAAACCTCGTCCAGGAAGTCATCGACAGGGTGGCCCAGCCCACCATCGACGCCATGGCGCACCGCGGCACCCCCTTCATTGGTGTCTTGTACTGCGGCTTGGCGCTGACCAGCCGGGGCACGCGCGTCATCGAATTCAACGCCCGCTTTGGCGACCCGGAAACCCAGGCCGTCCTGGCCCGCTTGAAGACCCCCCTCGGCGGCGTGCTCATGGCGGCAGCCAAGGGGCAACTCGATGAGATCGAAGACTTGCGCTGGTCGCCCGAGACGGCTGTCGCCGTCGTGCTTGCCAGCGAAAACTATCCCTCGACACCACGGACCGGCGACAAGATCCGCGGGCTTAAGAAGGCGAACAGGCTCGACGGCGTGCACGTGCTTCACGCGGGAACAGGTGCCGATGCGGACGGAAACACTGTCAGTGCGGGTGGCCGAGTGCTCGCCGTGGTCGGCATGGGAGTTGACCTTGAGGATGCACGCGAAAGGGCCTACTCAGGCATTGAGCAAATTTCCCTTGAAGGCGGTCAGTACCGCACGGACATTGCGGCCAAGGCCGCACGCGGAGAAATCAACGTGGCGGACACCGCCTCACAGCCATAAGGACAAACCGACCGATGAATTCTGCTATCCCCACAGCCACTGCCTTGCCCGGTTGGACACACATCTACTCGGGCAAGGTTCGCGATCTCTACGTCCCCAGCCCGGAGCAGACTGTCGAGGCCCCGTCACTTGGAAGCCCGTTCGCTGGCCGCGACGACGTAGTCCTGGTGGTTGCCAGTGACCGCATCAGTGCCTTTGACCATGTGCTTGCCAGCGAGATTCCTGACAAGGGCCGGATTCTGACCGGTTTGAGCCTGTGGTGGTTTGAGCAGCTGAACGTACCAAACCACTTGGTGGCTACCACCGTCGAAGATGGTGTGCCTGCGCAAGTGGCTGGTCGTGCCATGGTGTGCAAAAAGCTGCAAATGTTCCCCATTGAGTGCATCTCCCGCGGCTATCTCACAGGTTCTGGCCTGCTGGAATACCGGACCTCACAGACCGTGTGCTCCCTGCCGTTGCCAGCTGGGTTAAGCGACGGTTCACGCTTGGAGGAAGCCATCTTCACTCCTTCGGCGAAGGCTGAGGTGGGTGAACACGATGAGAACATCAGCTACGAAACCATGGTCGAAACGGTGGGCGCTGACGCTGCTTCGGCACTGCGCAACCTGACGTTGGAGATCTACTCCCGCGCCGAGGAAATTGCCCGGGACCGCGGCATTATTCTGGCTGACACGAAGGTGGAGTTTGGCACTGATCCGGCCACCGGCATTATTACCCTGGGGGATGAAGTACTGACCCCCGACTCTTCGCGTTTTTGGGACGCCGAGCTGTGGGCACCTGGCAAGGCGCAGCCCAGCTTTGACAAGCAGTTTGTGCGTGACTGGCTGGCCAGCCCGGAATCAGGCTGGGACAGGTCCTCTGACACTGCACCGCCAGCTTTGCCCGTGGAAATCGTGGAGCGCACCCGCGCCCGCTACGTTGAGGCCTTTGAGCGGCTGACAGGCGCCACGTTCGTCTGAAAAATGGGTACCACTGGGCAGGCTTGCGTTCGGCGGAATTAGCAGGCGAAGTTAGACGTCGCTACCTTGAAGGCTTGCCAAGTGCTGCTTGGCCACTTCTGCCCTGTCCATGGCGCCAGCCTGAACATAGCTGTCCAACGCCTGCTGATAGGCGCATACGGCCTCGACGGGACATTCGGCGGCTTGCAGCGCCGTGCCGTGAAGCAAGGCGCTGTCCCCGGCAATATGCGGAGCCAGCTCATCTTTTTGCGCTTGAATGCGCTCAAGTAGTTCGAGGGCTTCAGTCAGTTCACCGTTGAGGTAGTACCAGCGGGCACGCAGCAACGACACCTCCAACATTTCACTTACCGTGGCACCTACTACGGAGTGCGCCAACTCGCTGCGTTCAATGGCCTGCAGCGTGCCATGATCCACCACGCCGGCCATCAACCGCACCCATGCGGTCGCCTTGTTGAACTGGGCCCAGCGGGAAAGGTCAGTTGCCGGGGAAAGCAGCCGCCCCGCTTTTGCGTGGTGCTCAAGACCTGCGCGGATGTCATGGCGGATGAAGGCGACATTGCCAATGACCCAGTGGATCTCCCCAGCCAGCTGAGTGGGGGTCTCGTCAGTGACAGCGGCGGCGAGCACCAGCGCGTGTGTCCATGCTTCGTTGAGGCGCCCGGCTTCCGTGAGGGCGCCAATGAGTGTTTGCAACGCCATGAGGTAGGCGTCAAATTCTTCGGAGCTGTCCCCTGAACCTATTTCCACGGCCTTAGTTGCGTGGAAAATTGCTTCTTGCAAGGAGCCTTGAGACAACATCGCTGCTCCCATGACCTGTTCTGCCCGCAATGACAGTGCGTCACTTTCGGTGGTCAGGGGGTGAGCCAACAAGGACTTGAGTACGCTGACTGCTTCGGCGTTCTCCCCGTGTTGCATCAGCGAATTGGCTGCCAGATACGTCATGTTCCACCACGTCACAGGATCCTTGCTGGCTGAGGCGTACTCGGCGGCCAGCTTCGCGTTGGTGGCGGCACCAAGGTAGTCACGGGTGTCCCAACTTTGCCGTGCACAAAGTGACAGGCGCAGGCATTCGCTTTCCTCGGCGGAGACAGTGTGGGCCCATTCGGCCACGGAAGAGGGTGTCAGCTGAAGTTGGCTTGCCAGCTGGCGGATGATGTCGGAGGTGGGTTCCCGATGAGCGTTTTCCAGCAGCGATATGTAGCTGGCGGAATAGAATTCCCCGCCCAGTTCCCCCTGAGTCAGATTCCGTGACAAACGTTCTTGTTTTAGTCGGTCACCAAAACTGCTGCCCACGCTGCTGCTCCTCGCATACTGGTAGTTGAGCCGTTGGCTCAACTATAGGGGTGGATGGGAAATGAATCAGGGACGAATCAAGATACCCTTGGTCAAAACATAACAGAAATTGTCACACGGTATTCTGCGCACCTACTCAAACTGTCATGGCACTGCTACCCCGCCACATAAAGTGAGCTTGAATAGACGGGCATGACCATCGCTGGCAATAAGTGTAAACGCGTCGGAGTCAGGTGCCAATGTTACTCCGGGGTAGAGCGAACGCGGGTCGTTGAAAGCAGGAATATAGTCGGTGCCAAAGTCCAGCAGGTACGTCACGCCTTGGCGTTTCGCCGCAGCGCACACCTGCTGGTCGCTGCCGATCCGATTGAGCCAGAAACGCAGCGTGTACAGATCCGGACTTAAATCCCCCTGTGAGCTGTAGGGGAAGAGCATTGTCCGGTTGGCCAGGGCCATGGCCAGCGCCGATCCGTTGTACGGGTTGTTGGCGATGACGTCCTTTGCGGTGGTGTAGCTGTCCAGCCGGTGGATCAAAGCCAGTTCATGGGCGTCCACCTGCGCCAACCCGTCAGGCTCGGCCGGCACGTTGTACATGATGCCCACCTGGCCCTTCATCTGCCACAACCCGGGATTGCTGAAGGCAAGGACGACGACGAGGCCCGCCGCAGCGCTCATCTTCCCGTTCTGCTTCCACCGGGCAGGGCGTGCGAAGACGGCCGGGAACCGGACTCTGAGCCAGTCAAGTGAGCGCACGAAGCCCAACGCTGACAGCGGTACGGCAAGCAGTGGCATGAGGGCTGCAACGCGTTCGGGATTGTCCCACCAAGGGGCCATGGCGATATTGGCTGGCGCAAAATCCGTGCCAGCTGTAAGTGGGTAGGTGAAGGACAGTAAAAGGAGCGATGCTGGCAGCCATCGCAGTCCAGGTAGTCGGAAGCCCGTCAGTACGCCCACCAAGACGAGAATTGTCAGTGCCAACGCCGGGAACCAAATCGGTGCTGGTGCGTGCGTGAAATTACGCAGCAGTGCCAAGGGAAAGGAAAGAGATGCTGGGCTGGTGTAGTTAAACAGGCTGCGGATTTGCGGCAAGGCCAGCAGGGCGACGGCGACGGCTGTCAGCGTGGCGATCAGCACGAGCACGCGGTTCCAGCCGTGGCGGTGGGAGCGTCCAAAACCAGTACGCAGCCATGCATATAAAAGGTAGCCAAGCAGCGGTGTCAACACCAAAAGAATGCTGAACACACCATTAGGTTGTGCCGTGACGGCCCCTGGAAGGAACAGTACGACCACGGCCAACGCCCGGGCTGGTTCCAGCCCGGTGTGGGCAGCGGGCCGGATAATCAGCAACACGAGGCCGATGCCGACAGGGACCAGGGCATTTGAGAGCGAGTTCGGGTAGGCAGAGCCGTACTGCAACAGCAGCCAGGGGAACGCCGGGAAGGCGGCAGCAAGGGCTCCTGCGCAAACCAGCAACAGGGGGCGGGTGCCGAACAATATGCGGGTGAGGAACACGCAACTCAACGGCCACACCACTCCGGCCACTGACAGCCACATAATGTTGGTGGCCGCCGGAATGCTGATACCGGTAAGAATCACCAACAAACTGCTCAGCCCGTGCCACGCTCCAGGATAAAAGGCCGTCTTGACTGTGGGCAGGATGAAACCAGAGATGGCAAACGAGGAGGCGTTGGAGGTCTTCACGGCGTACGCGGTCGCGTTCAAGTGGAACACCGAGTCGTATCCCTGGGTGAACTGTTCAGGGTTGACAGCCACCAGGGTGAGCAACGCCGTCGTCATTGCCAAAGCCGTGAGAACACCAAAGGTGGCAGCGCCAATTCCTGCCCCGGGCTTTCCCTCGGATGCCGGTGCAGCAAGTCCGAGGACGGGGATGAAGCGGTGGGCTGCCCAAGTTGCTGCGGTGGCAATGGCTGTGCCCAGCAGCACCACAGGGATGTTCCAGGGCAAATGGATCACAGGTGCCACGACGGCGCTGACGGCGAGCACGGAAACTGACACGGCTGGTGTCAGGCAAAAAGCCATGAGCCCGCGCACACGAAGTGCTGTCAACACTGCGGCACCGGGCAGGGTGAGGATCAATAGCGCCACCATGAAGGCCGGCAGCGCTTCAAACCAAGAAGTCACCCCAACATCCCTACCAGCAGATGCCTAAACAGGATCAAACCTTTTTGACAATGCTTGACTTGAGCTTCATCGGGCCGAAGCCGTCCACCTTGGCATCAATGTCGTGCCCGTTGACAGGGGTGATCAGCCGGATGTTGCGGACCTTCGTTCCAATCTTTAGGTCCTGCGGGCTGCCTTTGACCTTCATGGTTTTGGCGATGCTGACGGTGTCTCCATCGGCTAGGACATTGCCCACGGCGTCCTTGACGATAGTTGCCTGCTCAGTCTCGGCGGTCTCCTGATCGGGTGACCATTCGTTGGCGCATTCAGGGCAAACGAGCAGCTCTCCCAGCTCGTAACTGTATTCACAGGCACAGACGGGGCAAGGGGGAAGTGTGTCACTCATGCGCTCCATCCTAGCCGTTACGGGTCCTGGTGGGCTGGCAAGGCATAGGATCAGCACCATGAACGGTGATGAAGGCGGCATTGAATATCACATGAATGCGCTGCGAGGCCACGCGAATGCGTTCGGCCTTGCACTGGCGGGCGGACCTTCGGAATGACTGCTTGATGGGCGGAAACGGTAGGTCTTTGCCCATCTGCCGGAGACTGTGTTGGAGATTGGCCCCGGTGTAGGAGCCAACTTCAGGTACATGAATACGGGCGCGGAGGCCCTGGATGTGCCGGAGTGTATGCGTTTTTGGAGCACGTGGCCGCGGCGCCGGGAAGCCGATTGCGCCGATTGCAGCATACTGTGCGCCGGTCCTGGGCAGGAATGAGAAAAGCAGCGACATCCAATGGATGTCGCTGCTTCTATTTGGTCGGGGTGACAGGATTTGAACCTGCGGCCTCGTCGTCCCGAACGACGCGCGCTACCAAGCTGCGCCACACCCCGATC
>NZ_JAUNVV010000118.1 GCF_030540645.1 Arthrobacter sp. | reverse complement strand
CGTTGAGTACGCAAAAGCCCGAAACCACCGCCATGGACCGAGTCCGGGAGAGTGAAATGCTGACCGGGGAAGAACCCCATCCCGTCTATTTCCTTTCGGACAGCACCGGAATAACGGCGGAAACGCTGGGGAACACGTTGTTGACGCAATTCCCCGACAGTAACTTTGCCCGCACCACCGTGCCGTTCATTGACACCGTTGCGCAAGCACATGAACTGGTGGAGACCATAGATCGGCAGGCGGCGCTGGGGCTGACGCCGATCGTCTTTTCCACCGTGGTGGGTGCGGATATCCGCCAAACCCTGGCCACGTGCAAAGCGTCCATGGTTGATCTCATCGGCAGCCACGTGGGGCAATTGGAGCTGGCTCTTGGCGAGCAGGCCAGTGGCGAGCCGGGCCGCGCGCATGGCTTGGGAAATGCCGTCCGCTACCAAACGCGGATGACGGCGGTTGAATACGCCATAGAACATGACGACGGACAAAGCCTGCGCGCCCTGGAAAAGGCCCAGGTCATCCTGGTGGCTCCTTCACGGTGCGGGAAGACCCCCACCACCATGTACCTGGCTTTGCAGCACGGCATTTTTGCCGCGAACTACCCGCTCGTGGACGAGGACTTCGATGAAGTGGGCCTCCCCGCACCGCTGCGGCCTTTTGTGGACAAGTGTTTTGGCCTGACCTCCAACCCGCAGCGGCTGAGCCAAATCCGCACTGAGCGCCGCCGGGACTCCTCCTATGCCTCCTTGCGGCAGTGTGGTTTTGAACTGCGCAGCGCCGAGCGTTTGTACCTTGCCCACGGCATTCCCTACCTGAATTCAGCCAGTGTTTCCGTCGAGGAAATGGCGGCCACCATCTTGCAGCGGATGCACCTGCGCCATTAGAGAAATATTTCACAAGTCTCATGTGGTGAACGTCACATGAAAAGCCTGTCAAAACCTGTCATGGTGGAGAGGTTCGCTCCCTTGCAACGGCCTCGCAGGGGAGTGATGCCAACATGCCATCATTTGCAAAGGAGCAAATACCATGACGAAGGACACCCTGTGGTTCGCGGACCTAGGACTTAAAGACTTGGACAGGGTGGGCGGAAAAAACGCCTCGCTGGGTGAGATGGTGGCTAACTTAACGTCGGCGGGTGTTCAAGTCCCCGACGGCTTCGCCACGACGGCGGACGCTTACCGTGATTTTCTGGCCGATTCCGGTCTGGACGCGAGGATCGCCGCACGCTTGGAAGGACTGGACACTGATGATGTGACCGCTCTGGCTGCGGCGGGCCAGGAGATCCGCGCGATGATGCGTGAAACACCTTTCCTGCCGGATTTTGAAGCACAGGTCCGCGCCTCCTACCAGGAGCTGGTGGAGAAGCACGGGGGTTCGGACGAGCTTTCCTGGGCTGTGCGTTCAAGCGCGACGGCGGAAGACCTGCCGGATGCTTCCTTCGCCGGGCAGCAGGAAACGTTCCTGAACATTCGCGGCATTGAGAACATCTTGTTGGCCATCAAAGACGTGTTCGCCTCGCTCTACAACGACCGCGCCATCGCCTACCGGGTGCACCATGAGTTCAAGCATGCCGAGGTGGCGCTGTCGGCGGGGGTCCAGCGGATGGTTCGCTCCGACGTCGGCTCATCCGGGGTCATGTTCACCATGGACACCGAATCAGGGTTCCGCGACGCCGTCTTCGTCACCTCCTCCTACGGCCTCGGCGAGGCCGTGGTGCAGGGGGCAGTGAACCCGGACGAGTTCTACGTGTACAAGCCCGCTCTGCGGGAGGGCCGCCCGGCCATCCTCAAACGTAGCGTCGGAGAGAAAGCCATCCAGATGACGTACACGCAGAACCGCGAGGTGGGGCGCACCATTGACTTTGTCCCGGTGGAGGCTGCTCTGCGCAGCCACTTCAGCATCACCGACGAGGACGTCGAGCAGCTTGCGCGCCACGCCCTCGCCATCGAGGACCACTACGGCCGTCCCATGGACATCGAGTGGGGTAAGGACGGCATTGACGGCGGGCTTTACATCCTGCAGGCCCGCCCGGAAACGGTCGAATCCCGCCGCAAGGGTGGGCAGCTGAGTCGTTTCCGCATGAATGAGAGCGGTCCGGTGCTCGTGGAGGGCCGGGCCATCGGTCAGCGCATTGGCGCCGGTGCCGTCAGCATCCTGGATTCGATCGATCAGATGGCCAGCTTCAAAACCGGTGATGTTCTCGTTGCAGACATGACGGACCCGGACTGGGAACCGATCATGAAGCGTGCCTCAGCCATCGTCACCAACCGGGGTGGGCGTACCTGCCACGCGGCGATCATCGCCCGCGAGCTGGGGATTCCCGCCGTCGTCGGTACCGGAACAGCCACGGACGTCCTCGTCGACGGAACCGAAGTGACCGTCTCCTGCGCCGAAGGCGAGACCGGCCTGATCTACGAGGGGCTGCTGGACTTCAGCCTCGAGGAATCAGGTGTAGCCGAGATGCCAGAGGCTCCTGTGAAGGTCATGATGAACGTTGGCACCCCCGAGCAGGCCTTCAGTTTTGCGCAGTTGCCCAACTCCGGGGTGGGCCTGGCCCGGCTGGAATTCATCATCAACCGGCAAATCGGCATTCACCCCAAGGCCCTGCTGGACGTGGACGGGCAGCCGGCCGGTGTGGCCGCCGAAATCCGCGAACGGATTGCCGCCTACGGGGATCCGCGCGAGTTCTACATCAAGCGGCTGGCTGAAGGGGTCGCTACGATCGCCGCCGCGTTCGCACCGGAACCGGTGATTGTGCGCATGTCCGATTTCAAGTCCAACGAGTACGCAAACCTGTTGGGCGGGCCGGCGTACGAGCCGCACGAGGAAAACCCGATGATCGGCTTCCGTGGGGCCTCCCGCTACCTGGAACCGTCGTTCCGGGACTGCTTCGACCTTGAATGCGAAGCGCTTTCGTTTGTGCGCAACGAGATGGGCCTGACAAACGTCAAGCTCATGATTCCGTTCGTGCGGACGCTGGACGAGGCCCGCGGGGTCATTGACCTGCTGGCGGAAAACGGCCTGCGCCGCGGCGAGAACGGGCTGGAGGTCGTCATGATGTGCGAACTGCCCTCCAACGCACTGTTGGCCGATGAGTTCCTCGACTACTTCGACGGCTTCTCCATCGGCTCCAACGACATGACCCAGCTGACCCTGGGCCTGGACCGGGATTCCTCGATTGTGGCCGGCAGCTTCGATGAACGCGACCCTGCCGTCAAGAAGCTGCTGAGCATGGCCATCAAGGCGTGCAAGGCGCGTGGAAAGTACGTCGGGATCTGCGGCCAGGGGCCCAGCGACCATGCCGACTTCGCCCAATGGCTGGTGGAGGAAGGCATCGATTCCGTCTCATTGAACCCGGACACCGTGGTGGACACATGGCTCCGTCTGGCCGCCGCGGCAGAGAACGCCGTCCCCGCCGCCCTGCGCTAACGGTCTCACCGGCCATCTGCGGCTCGGTCATGACAAAGACGGTCCGGCAGGTTCCTTCCAAGGGAACCTGCCGGACCGTCGTCGCGTTATCAGCGTTGGGGGCTACCTTCCGCTACAACTTCCCGTGGCCTGCCGGACGACGGCGGACCAGAAGTGCGGCGCCGAGCAAGAGGACCATGATGCCCCCTGCCAGCAACGGCACGATCGTGGCACCGGTGTGGGCCAGATCAGCCGATGTCCCGGTTTCCTGAGTGGTTGACTTGCTGGGTGTCGATCCGCTGGGAGTCGAGCCGTCAGGCACTGAGCCATCCGCTGTGGGCCCGCCATCGGACTGAGCGCCGGCGGTCACCGTGAGGGCAAAGGATGCTTCCGTCTTGATGCCAGCAGCGTTGAGCCCACGGAGAACAAGGTTGTGGGCCCCGACCTTTATCCCCGCCGGAATGGTGATGGTTGTGGTTGCGGCTCCGCTGGAGTTGGCCTTGGTTCCGGTCAGCAGCACCGGCTCGGAGTGCAGCCAAAGCTCGGCTGGACTGCCCGGCAGCAGTTCCCCGACCGTAACTTCATAGCTCTTCCCGGCCTTCACGGTCCCAGGGATGCTGCCATCGATGAGCAAGCTCAACTCGGGTGCTTTCTGAGCGGTGTCAACCTTGAATTCGGCCAGCGACTTGGTGGCTTCAACGTTGCCGGAGGTGTCGGTGGAGCGGTAGCTGAAGCTCGTAGCGCCCTCCGGGATGACCACCGGCGCCATGTAGTCCATCCACGCGCCGCTGTCCAGCATGTACTGCGTCGACTGGATGCCGAAGTCGTCGGTTGCGGACAGGGTTACTGATGGAACACTTGTGTACACACCAGCAGCATTGGGCGTCTTGTCAATGGTGGCTGTAGTTGTCGGGGCTGTTGTGTCCGGTGTCGTCGTGACATCGATGATTGACACCGGAAGAGAACCTGATGTCTCCATCCCGTTCTTGTCCGTGCCTGTGACCGTCAACGTGGCTTTGCCCGCCTTCGCATCGGCGGGGATCTTGACGGCGAAAGTCACGACTCCGGCTGAGTTTGCAACGGCTGATCCCAGCTCGGCTGAGCCGAGTTTCAGCGTGGCGGAGGAATCGGACTGTGCATTCAGAACGCTAACCGTCACGGCCTGACCCGGGAGGATTTTGCTGGCGTCGGCGTCATCGGCAAGAACCACGTTCAAAGGTGTGGGTACAGTAAGCGTCGCCTGTGCCTTGATGACGTTGAATTCGGCTACGGATGCGTACGACTCCACGTAGGAGCTAAGCGCTGTGAGCCTGACGAACCGTGCGTCCACATCGGCTGTGAAGGGCATGATTTCCTCGCTCCACTCCATCGGCCAGTTCTTGTCACCGGGGCTCTTGTCATAGGTCGGGTACCAATCAAAGGTGCCCTCCACTGCAGGTGTCCACGTGGTGCCGTCCGTTGAGACCGAGACTTCGTAGTCTTTGATGCGGCCCCCGCGCCCCCCGTCCTGGCGTGGCAGGTACTTCGTGCCCGAGAGTCGCTGGACATTGCCAAGATCCACTGTGAGGCTCTGCGGCAACGTGCTTGATGGGCTTGAGTATTTCGAATGCCACATGGTGTATGGATTGTTGTCAGTGGCATTTGCCGAGGAGCCGTTTTCACCTGCAGTTTCCTGGCTGGTCGCCGTGGTGGTCCAGCCATGCTTGGATGCAGCAGGCCCGGCAGCGCCGATGTTCCCACCCAATTCGGCGCCTAGGCTGGTGCGGCCTGTTGGGGCATCACCAATCTGCTCGTAGCGGTCAAGGAACGTCGCCGCTGTGGTCTTCGTGTCAGACCAGGTGCGCTCTGCGACAACGGCCAAGGGGCGCCGGCTCAGGTAGTCATAGAAATCGTTGGAAAGGCCATAGGACTTGTCGGACCAGCGGCTCACACGGTAGCCGAGCACGTTTTCGTGTGATGCGAAGGCGTAGTTCGAGTAGGTGGTGTTCACATTGAAGAATGCATACGATCCCGGTGTGGAGCCGAATCCGGCGCTCACATAAAGCGGCCCATCCTGGGTGCCGATCGTCTTGTAGCCAGAGTTTGCCCGGGCGAGGGGATCAGAGAGCCATTCATTGACGACGATGTTCTTGTCGGGACCGGTGGTGACTGGGCTGTCCCAATCCCACCACTGCCAGATTTGCGTGGTCTTGCCGTGCGATCTGACAGCCGCATTCATCTCGTTGGTGAAATCAACGAGGAGGTCACCGACGTAGTTGAATCCCTTGGTGGCCTGCGCGGCAACCAGTGACGGGCATTTATTTTGTGCACCCTGCGTGGGGATTTCGTCGCCACCGATGTGGATGTACGGACCGGAGAAGATCCCGGCGAGTTCTGCAATCAGGTCCTTGACCAGGGCCCGCGTTTCCGGCTTTGTGTAGTCAAGGGTCCAGCCGTCAACGTTGGTGCCTTCCCAATTGTTGTTCGGCTTGGACATGGATGGGCAGGTCAAAGCCAAGTCGGGACGTGCTCGGGAGATTTCCGTTGCATGGCCAGGGACATCGATTTCGGGAACGATCGTGATGCCGCGTGCCGCAGCATAGGCATCGAGTCCCTTCAGTTCCGCCACGGTGTAGCTCTCTGGGGAGACAATCTCCGGATGCGAGGCACTCTCGATGCGGTAGCCGTTCCAGTCCGAGAGGTGAAGGTGAAGGGTGTTCATCTTCAGCCATGCCATCTGGTCGATCTGTTGCTGGATGTAGGCAACGGGGAAGTAGCGGCGGCCAACGTCAAGCATTTGGCCGCGGTCGCCCATGCGCGGTGCATCAATGACTGTGCCTGAAGGAAGCGAAAGTGGGGTGGGGGTGGTGCGAAGGGACTGCAGGAGAGTCGTTGCTCCGTGCCGCAGTCCGGCTGCGCCACTGGCAGTGATCTCGACACGGTCGGTGATCGACAGCGAGTAGCCTTCAGCGGCGGCGACTTCCGGCGCCACTGTTGTCAAGGCCAGGGTGATGTCGCCGGCCCGGGCCGGGTCCAGGGTAATTTTCGCAGCAAACCCGTAGTCGGCCAAAAGGCCCTCGGCGAGCAGTTCACCGGCGGCCCTTGTTGCTTCGGTGACTGAGATGCTCGTGGTGCCTGAAACGTGCCAGCCGTCCCCGGTGGACGGGGCCCAGCTCTGCACCATGGGAACCGTGTCCGGGAAATCAACGGGAGCAGCAGTTGCCGGTTGCACGGCAGCCCACGGTGCACCGACCATGCAGACCGCTGCAGCAAGCGACAGCACCAGGGCCGATTTCCAAAGCCGGGGCCTGCCCGACGAACGAACTTGGGGTGGGGTGTGCATGCGCGCTCCAGCTCTCTCTGGCTGCTTTATCCCGGAGCGATTGATGTCCGCATGCCAACAGTGCAAGTGGAACGACCCAACAATTCACTGAATCTCCGATTGGAGAGGTGGGGCAGCAACCTCAAGCATGCCGATACATGAGTGACTTATGCAACAATATGCGCGATTATTGCAAATAATCCAACCATTTATCAACATCTGTGAGTGATTTTGCGCGGATCTAGCGCTTGTCGGTGGCCACGGCCAGATACGGAGCGGTGCGGCTTCCT
>NZ_JAUNVV010000117.1 GCF_030540645.1 Arthrobacter sp. | reverse complement strand
CGCAGAGCCGCGTCGCAGAGCATCAGATCTTCCGCATGGTCGTGGGTGAGGATGAGCAGATGCGCGCCATCCGGAAGCTCAGCGATGAGGGTCTCGGGGGCAGGCAGGGTATGCAGGTGCACAGCGGCCGGGCCGGCTTCGAGTGTGGCGGCGAGAACGCCGTCGATCATGCCCTCCCGGGAGTCGGCAAGGTGGAGGACAACCTCGTGGCGGCTGAGGATTCGTGCCAGTTCCTTGCCAACATGGCCGGCACCGAAAATTGCGACGGTGGGGCGCCTTCCAATCGGTTCGAGCAGCACCCGCACGACGCCGCCGCAGCACTGGGTGCCATAGGCGGCAGGTGCGTGTTCATTGAGGCCGAATTCGACTTCCTCCACCGTACCCGCCCCGCCAGCGAGCATTGTGCGGGCGCGCTCGGTGACAGTGGCTTCCATGTTGCCGCCGCCGATGCTCCCCGATGAGGTGTCGGCTGAGATGAACATCTTCGCACCGACGTCGCGGGGGGAGTGGCCGCGGACCTCGATGATCGTCACCAGCACCCCTATTGTCCCGGCAGTGTGGGCGCGAGCGAGAGCGTTGATCCAATCCACGATGACCGGCCCGGATCACTCTGCGGCGCGGGCCGGGTCGGATACCGTCCGGCGCGCCCTGTCCAGCGCCCAGTACACCGCTTCAGGCGTGGCAGGGGAAGGCAGCTCGACCTGATGCCCCGGCTCACCGAAGGCCGCTGCGGCGGCGCGCAGCGCTTCTCGCACCGCGATGGACAGCATGAGCGGCGGTTCACCCACGGCCTTTGACCCGTACACACTTCCACCGTCGTCGGTAGTCTCCCCGTGTACGTACAGGTCGACGTTGAAGACTTGCGGCAATTCCGAGAACGACGGCAGCTTGTAGGTACTCGCTGCCTGCGTCAGAAGCTTGCCGCGGTTGGGCCCGTCGCTCGTGTCCCACCGCAGATCCTCCTGCGTGAGCCAGCCGACGCCTTGGATAAATGCACCTTCAACCTGGCCGAGGTCGATCAAGGGTGAGAGCGAACTGCCGACGTCGTGAAGCAGGTCCACCTGCCGCGTCGTGTACGCGCCGGTGTACCCGTCAACCTCCACCTCGGCGACTGCGGCCCCGCGGGCATAGTATTTGAACGCGTTGCCCTTGTACGTGCTTGAATCGAAGTAGAGTCCTTCGGTGCGGTAATAGCCGGTCGCCGACAATGACACCCGCTGGAAATATGCCGTCTCAATGAGCTCCTCCCAAGTGGTGCACTTCTCCGTCCCCAACCCGCTGACGACCCCTCTCGTGATGCGGACGTCGTTCGCGTGGACGCCGAGCATGCCGGCCGCCACCGGCGCAAGCCGGTCCAGGATGAGCTCGCAGGCGTTCTTGACCGCACCGCCGTTGAGGTCGGAGCCGGTCGAGGCAGACGTGGCCGAGGTGTTGGGCACTTTATCGGTCCGGGTCGGAGCGAGACGAACACGCCGCAGCGGGAGCCCCAGCGCTGTTGCGGCGACTTGCAGCATTTTCGTGTGCAGGCCCTGGCCCATCTCCGTGCCGCCGTGGTTGATGAGCACCGAGCCGTCGCGGTAGACGAGCACGAGCGCACCGGCCTGGTTCAAGAACGGTTTGTTGAACGAGACGCCGAACTTCACCGGAGTGATGGCCAAGCCTCGCTTGACGTGTTGGTGGGCGCTGTTGAATGCGGCCACGTCGAGAAGCCGGGCATCGTAGTCACTTGATTTCTTGAGCTTGTCCCAGATGTCGACCATGCGCTCGGCTTGGCTGACCACCTGCTCATAGGGGGTGCTCTGCCCCGGAGCATAGAAGTTCCTGCGGCGGATTTCCTCTTCGCCGAGGCCCAGCTTCGTGGCCGCCTGGCCAAGCAGATCCTCGGTCACGATCATTCCGGAGGGTGCGCCGAAGCCACGGAATGCCGTGTTTGAGGTCTTGTTGGTCCGCGCGATTTGGCCGATTACATGGACGTTGGGAAGGTAGTAGGCATTATCGACGTGGCACAACGCTCGGCTCACGACGGCGGGGGACAGGTCGACGCTGAAGCCGCCATCGGCGGTCAGCACGGCCTTGTACGCAAGGATGTGCCCGTCGTCGTCCAAACCGGCCTCCCAGGTGGCATGGAAGCCGCCACGCTTGCCGGTCATGGTCAGATCCTGAGTGCGGTTGAGGCGCAGGCTTACGGGCCGGCCAGTCAGTACGGCGCCAATGGCCGCGACGGATGCGAACGCATTCGCGTTCGTCTCCTTGCCACCGAAGCCGCCACCCATGCGCAGGCACTGCACCGTGACCTGGCTCGATGAAATGCCCAGGACCCGGGCAGCCACCTCCTGCGTGTGGCTCGGGGCCTGGGTTGAGGACTGGATGAAAACCTGCCCGCTCTCGTCGACGGTGGCGAACGATGCCTGTGTCTCAAGATAGAAGTGTTCCTGGCCCTGGATGTCTATCCCGCCGCTGATGCGGTGCGGAGCGTTCGCGAGGGCCGCATCAGCGTCACCACGCTGGAGCGTCGCCCGCGGTCCCTGGAACTGCCCTGCCGCGATGGCCTCCTGGGTGGTGATGATGGACGGTAGTTCCGTATAGGCGATCTCGATGGCGTCGGTTGCCAGGCGTGCTTCCTCGAGGCTCTCAGCGAGTACCCAGGCTACAGGTTGTCCATGGTAGAGCACCTCGTTGGGGAAGAGAACCTCGTCCCCAATGTCACCGTAATCGTTCAGGCCCGGGACATCTAAAGCCGTGAGTACACGAACCACCCCGGGCATTGTCTCGGCCTTGGACGTGTCGAGGGAGTCGATGTGGGCGTGCGCGGCGAATACTTGGAGCGGCCAGGCGTGGAGAACATTGGCTGACCGGTAGGGAAGGTCGTCGGTGTACAAGGCCTGGCCCGTGACATGCTCCCACGCGGCCTCGTGCGGCATGACGACTCCGGTGGTGCCGCCGTCGGGGATCTCCGCAAGAGGGCGGGAGGAAAACGGTTTCATGATGCAGCCTCCGAGTAGAAGCGACGGATGGATTGGGCGAGTGTGGCGCTGCGGTATTCGGCACTGGCGCGGTGGTCGGACATCGGCGTCCCCACGGTCTGCATGACCTCGGCTGCAGCTTCGAACGTTTCGGCCGTCCACGGCTTGCCGAGCACTGCCGCTTCGGTGTCCAAGGCACGCAGTGTCATCGCGGCGGCCCCGCCCACACCGATGCGGATGTGCTGAACCGTCCCGTCGTTGACGGTCGCGGCGATGGCCACTGCCACCGAGGAGATATCGTCAAATTTACGTTTGGCAACTTTGTAGAATTGGCCCATCGGCGCGACGGGCGTCGGGATCCGCACGGCACGGATGAGTTCATCGGCCGCTCGTATGCTCGTGCGGTAGCCGGTGAAGTAATCGGCCAGCGCTACCGTCCGGTCACCGCGCGGCGAGCTGAGCACGAGCTCGGCGTCGAGGGCGAGAAGTGCGGGGGCCATGTCGCCGATCGGGGATCCGGTGCCGAGGTTTCCGCCGATCGTCGCAGCGTTCCTGATCAGTCGAGACGCGAACAGGGGGAAGGCTTGGGCGAGTACGGGCACCGAACCTCCAAGGAGGCGTTCGACCTCCGACAGAGTGAGTGCCGCACCGATCTCGATGTGGTCGCCAGCAACGTGGAACTGACGCAATTCCGGCAGCTGGTCAATCGCAATGGTCAGTGGGGCACGGCGGTGCTTAATCGTCAGCTCGACCCCCCAATCGGTGGAGCCTGCCACCAGGACGGCCTCCGGTGTCCCGGCGAGGAGCCTGAGGGTCTCCTTTAGATCGGCAGGACGGACGAAGGTACTCCCCGAGGTCTCGATGCGCAGGGGGGGACTGGCGGGGGCGGGCCGATCGCGTCGTTGGGCGATTGGATCGTCGGGATCAACTTCCCCGAGCGCGAAGGCCGCGTCTCGGATGGGCCGGTATCCGGTGCACCGGCACAGGTTGCCTGAGAGTGCATGCAGATCGAATCCATTGGGCCCGATCTCGGGTTCGTGTGGGGACGTCGATTCGTACCTCGTGGCCGGCACGACGTCGGCACCCGCAGCCGCGTCCCGCTCAGTCCGCGGTGGCAGCCAAGGCTCAAGGCGCTGGGCGTCGTCGTTCACGACGAGCGGCCAGGGAAGTTTGTTCCCGGACGGCACGGCGCGCGCGGTGGAGATGATGTCGGAGGTCGTGGGGGCTGAGCAGCAACCGCCCGGGCCACATGCGCAATTTGTGCGGTCCTCACGGTAGTACTCGGCAGCCATCGAGGACACGAAACCGGGTGTGCAATAGCCGCACTGGGAACCGCCACGCATGGCCATCTCCTGCTGGACCGGGTGCAGCGCGTCGGCGGAGGCCAGACCTTCAGCCGTGTAAATTTCCTGGCCGGCGAGCATTGCAGCTGGTACGAGGCATGAGTTCACTGAAGTCCAGCGGGTGCCTCCTTCGCCATCGGGGCGCGAGACCATCACCGCGCACGCTCCGCACTCACCTTCCCCGCACCCCTCTTTGGGGCCTGTGATCCCATTGCCGCGCAGCCATTGCAAAGTGGTGGTGTGCGGGGCGACGTCCGCGACTGACATCTTGTTTCCATTGACGGTCAGGGCTGTGGCAGCTGCATCCGTCTCGGCTTGATTGACGGGTTCGGTCATGACCAATCCTCTTTCGTTCTATCCAGCAACGGTGTAAAACCAATGCGTGTCAGCATTCGTTTTAGCATGGTTGAGGCCGACGAGGTCGGGAAGCCAGGCCAGGTTATCCATGCAAACAGGCGGTGGCTATTGTGACGCAGCCTACACCCGTGGGTGGGGAACGGGGTAGGGCCCGCACGGTCCGACAGCCGGCCGCCGTCGAGCATGTCAACACAAGATCACACATGGCCCAGGATGGATGGGCCAACGATTCGAGGTTTCATCATGTGAAAAATGAGTTTCGAAAAGGGTCTTGTCACTGCTCAATCGCCGGTGTTAGTGTTCCAGCATGACTACGGCGGGCGCATCACTTGGGGCGCTAACTACCGGGGGTAACTTGAATTCTGATCTCAAACCCAAGGGCACATCGGTACGCGGAGGCAACAGAGTCCTCTTATGAAAGTCAGCGCCGGTTGCCTCAGTGACAAGGAAGTCACCATGAATACCAGCGAAAACAACCAGAAATACCTGGCTCAGGCAGTCGAATTGGCAACGGCCAATGTGCTGGACAAAGGTGGACCCTTCGGCGCCATCATTGTCACCGCAGACGGCAGGGCTTTTGAGGGCATTAATCGGGTCACCGCCAACAATGATCCCACCGCTCATGCCGAAGTGACTGCCATCAGGAATGCATGCTCGGCACTTGGCACATTCGACCTTACCGGTGCCACCCTGTACACCAGTTGCGAACCCTGCCCCATGTGCCTGGCATCATCCCTCTGGGCGCGTGTGGAAAAGGTCTTCTTCGCTGCGGACCGCCACGATGCAGCCCGCGCCGGCTTTGACGATGCCGTGTTCTACGACTTCTTCGATACACCGGTAGAGCAGCGGAGCATGCCCGTTGCGCAGATCGCACCGGGTGCCACAGACCCGCTCACTCCGTTCAACGCTTGGAACGGTCTTGAAACCCGGATTGACTACTAGGCCGGGTGGAAGCAGCCATGTCCAATGTGAACAGGACCGGAAAAAAGAACGTAGCGACCGTCCCGAACTCTGAGCAACCAGCGCCCAAGGGCGGCGTTTGGAACTCCATCGACAACTATTTCGAAATCACTGCTCGCGGATCCAACGTGCTGCGTGAATTTCGCGGTGCCCTGGCCACGTTCTTCGCCATGGCCTATATTGTGGTGCTCAACCCGCTGATCCTCAGCGCCCCGGATGGCTCAGGGGCAACGCTGGGCATACCCCAAGTGGCTGCGGTGACGGCGGTCGTCGCCGGTGTGGTCACGATCGTCATGGGTGCGTGGGCAAAGTATCCCTTCGCGCTTGCCGCAGGCTTGGGTGTCAACGCGTTCGTCTCAGCCACCGTGGCGACCACTAAAAATGTCACGTGGCCGGAAATCATGGGACTGGTGCTCCTTTCCGGCATCATCATGTTCATCCTGGTCCTCTCCGGACTGCGGGAAGCCGTCATGGTGGCTGTTCCCAAGGGGCTGAAAACGGCCATTGTGGTTGGCATTGGATTGTTCATCGCCATCATCGGGCTGGTCAATGCCGGCTTTGTCCGTCGCATACCGGATGCCTCACACACCACTGTTCCCCTGATGCTCGGCATAGACGGGAAGCTGCTGGGCTGGCCCGTGTTGGTCTTTGTCCTCGGCTTGGTGCTGACTATCGTCCTGGTGGTACGCAAGACGAAAGGTGCGATTCTGATTGGCATCGTGGTTTCCACGCTCTTTGCCATGGGACTGCAACTGCTCACGAACACCCCCTCCAGTCAGACTGATCCCTCCGGCTGGTCGTTGATGGTCCCTGTCCTGCCGACCACCATCTTTTCGGTGCCGGATTTGTCCCTGATCGGCAAGGTGGACATCTTTGGTGCCTTTGTTCATCTGGGCTTCATGTCCGCGCTTTTGCTGACGTTCACCATCTTGCTCAGCGTCTTCTTTGATGCCATGGGCACCATGACGGGACTGGCCAGTGAAGCCGGACTGCTGGATGAAAACGGCAACATGAAGAATGCCAGCCGGGTATTGCTCGTGGATGCTGCCGGTTCCATGGCCGGTGGCTTCGGTTCCGTCTCTGCCAACGAGATCTTCGTTGAATCCGGTGCCGGCATCGCTGAGGGTGCACGAACCGGAGTGTCCGCGATCTTCACGGGCTGTTTGCTTTTGCTCTCGGCATTCGTCGCCCCGCTGGTGGCGGTGGTCCCGTTTGAAGCCGTGGCACCGGCGCTGGTGGTCGTCGGATACATGATGGCCTCCCAAGTGCGAAACATTGACTGGAGCGACATCGGCATCGCCATCCCGGCGTTCCTGACGTTCATCCTGATGCCTTTCACCTACTCGATCGCCAACGGTCTGGGAGCCGGCTTCATCGCCTACGTGATCATTCGCGTTGCACAGGGGCGGGCCAAGGAAGTGCACGTCCTAATGTGGGGTGTGGCCGTGGCCTTTGTGATCTACTTCTGCATGGGACCCATCCAGCTGTTGCTGGGCACCAGCTAGTTTCCGGCGTCGGACTGGGCAGCTGGGGACAACGAAGGGGCCGGCGCGTTACGCGCCGGCCCCTTCGTCATTGCCTGGTTATTGCTGTATTCCTGTTGTGTTTAGCCTTCGCCGCCGGCGTTGCCGGTGGTTCCTGCGTTGACG
>NZ_JAUNVV010000018.1:39675-48838 GCF_030540645.1 Arthrobacter sp. | reverse complement strand
CATGGAAGAGTATGCAGCTGGCACCGACGGCCCCGCGGACTGGACCACCAGCAACAACGAGTAGCCCCGCGGGACTTCAGTTATGCGCTGGATTCGACGTCGAACGATGCGCCAGTTGGTCACTGGCGCATCATTCACGGGGTATCCAGCGCATAATATTTGTGACGGAACGGGTGCACAATGGGGTCGCTAACTGGCCGCGATCTGAGCCAGCGCGTCCTTGACCCATCCCGAGGGGGTGTTGTGGTACCGCTCGCCATCTGTCTCCACACCGAGAAGGCCGTCCACCAGCAGGTAATACCTGGCCACGGTTTCCACAATTAACTGTGACTGCGGGTCGATCATCGCCACGACGCTCCGGCCTGCGGCGTCCTTGCGGCCGGCAAAGGCCGCAAGGAGCTCGTGGATGGTGCATTTCTTGAGCACCACTGCAGATTCCAGCACAGCCGGTGCCTCCACTTCGCTCCCACACTTGACGCACTGTCGCAGAATGTCCACGAGGGTCTGCCCGCCGCTGACCCTGTACACCACGTACCCGGGAATGGTGCGGCTGTGCGCAGCAGCCACATGGGGCAGTGGCATCGGGGCGATCACCCACAGTCCCAGCTGCCCAGCCTTGGTGAAACATGTCCTGCGGGCCTGGTGCCTGTCCAGCTCAACATCCAGCGCATCCGCGTCCGGGAGGGCGTAGTATCCGCGGGAAATCCATTCAACTGTTCCTGCAGCCAGCGCCTGTTTCAGATTCCAGGGCGTGAATCCGTGCCGCAACAGGTCCTTTTGCCGCGCCACCCCACCGAGGGCATCAATGGTCGCCACCAACTGCTTTGTACTCTTGCGAGGCGAACTGCTCATGTCCCCCAGAGTGCCCAGCCTTTCGCTCCTGCGGCAGACGTGCCAGCGAAGTTGGGCAGAAGTTTGGGTGTGGCTCGACCTGTGGCGGAATCCCCGAAGCAAGACTATCCAGTAGGAGCTAGATTGCGGCCTCGCCGCGTTCACCCGTGCGGACGCGGACGGCTTCACAGACCTCGATCATCCAAACCTTCCCGTCCCCTGCCGTCCCGGTGTTGGAGCTGGCAACGATGATGTCCATGAGGTTGTGGGCCTGCTCGTCGGAGGCGAGGACTTCAATGCGAACTTTGGGATGTAAGTCCACCGTGTATTCGGCACCCCGGTAGATTTCCGTGTGCCCGCGCTGCCTGCCGTACCCATGAGCACTGCTGACGGTGAGACCTTGGACGCCGGAGCTTTCAAGGGCGGAACGGGCCTCTTCGAGTTGTTCGGGCCGGATGATCGCTGTGATGAGTTTCATGCGTTGACCTTTGCTTCTGTGGCTGGTTCTGTGCGGGTTGCGGTTGCTGCCGGCAGCCGTTCTGTCAGTGGGTGGAAGCTGCCGGAGCTGCGACCGCCGAAGTCGTAGGCAGACTCGGCATGCAGGGAAACATCAATGCCGGCAGCCTCGTGATCCTTGGAGATGCGGAAGCCCATGGTCTTGTTGATGATCCAGCCGATCGTGAAGGCCAGGACGAACGAGTACCCGAAGACGGCAAATGCGCCGATGGTCTGCCTGCCCAGAAGTTCCAGCCCTCCCCCGTAGAAGAGTCCCTGACCCGCAGCCGGTGAGGTGGGGTTGGCAGCCAGTCCAATGAACAGCGTCCCGACGATGCCACCCACGAGGTGCACTCCGACGACGTCAAGGGAGTCATCGATGCCCAGACGATATTTCAGTCCCACAGCCAAGGCGCAGACCGCCCCGGCCAGCAAGCCCAGCACCATGGCCCACACCGGCGTCAGCGCCGAGCAGGCGGGCGTGATGGCGACCAGGCCGGCAACCGCCCCGGAGGCTGCCCCCAAGGAAGTGGCATGGCCGTCACGCAGCCTTTCCACCAGGAGCCAACCAAGAATGGCGGCACAGGGGGCGGCGAGGGTGTTGATCCAGACATAGCCGGCAACGGCATTTGCCCCTAGGGCTGACCCCGCATTGAAGCCAAACCAACCGAACCACAACAGGCCCGCACCGAGCATGACGAAGGGCAGGTTGTGCGGGCGGTGGCTCGGATCCTTGCCGAAGCCCTTGCGCTTGCCCAGGATCAGGGCCAGTGCCAGGGCCGCCGCACCGGCGTTGATGTGCACCGCGGTGCCTCCGGCAAAGTCAATGACACCCAGTCCCTGGCCAATCCAACCGCCCGTGGGTTTGCCAGCTGCGTCCTTCGTAAACGAGAACACCCAGTGGGCCACGGGCAGGTAGACCACGCTCACCCAAATGGCCGCGAATAGCAGCCAGGCACCGAACTTTGCCCTGTCTGCGATGGCTCCGGTGATCAGTGCAACCGCAATGATGGCGAACACTGCCTGGAAGCCGACGAACGCGATTTCCGGGATCGAACCCAGCAGCGGTGCTCCGGCGCCGGTGGCAAGGACACCCTGCAGACCGAACTTTTGAAGGGGATTGCCCAGCAGCCCGCCGCCAACATCGGTGCCAAATGCAGCTGAATATCCAAACAGTATCCAGATGACGCCGACGACGGCCATGGCACCGAAGCTCATCATCATCATGTTCAGCACACCCTTGGCCCGGGTCATGCCTCCGTAAAAGAACGCCAGTCCCGGGGTCATCAGCAGCACCAGGGCTGCTGAAACCAGGACCCATGCCGTATCGCCTGTATTCATTGGCCGGCCTTTCCTTGCAAGAGTTGGTGCCTGCCGTCTTGTCGAGGCTGTGCACTGGGGACTCTTACAATGCTGGTGCCAGCGTGTTTCACCCGGCCGTGTCCCGGATTTCCGGCAGGTTACATCTGGCGGCGGAAAGTTAAGTTCGCGTTACGGCAACTCAACGGCAGCACCAAGGCGGCGTTAAACAGCAAAGTGCCCGCCGAGGGCGGGCACTTTGACTCATTGCGGCTATCACCCCAGGAGTTAGTCCAGCAGTGCGTCGACGAAGCTCTCCGCGTCAAACGGAGCCAAATCATCGGCGCCTTCACCCAAGCCAACCAGCTTCACCGGAACGCCGAGCGTCTTTTGGATGGCCACCACAATGCCGCCCTTGGCAGTGCCGTCGAGCTTGGTCAGCACAATGCCGGTGACGTTGACGACTTCAGCAAAAACCTTCGCCTGGGTCAGCCCGTTCTGCCCTGTCGTCGCATCCAGCACCAGCAGCACTTCATCAACGGTGGCCTGCTTCTCAATGACGCGCTTGACCTTGCCGAGCTCGTCCATGAGGCCAACCTTGTTCTGCAGGCGGCCAGCGGTGTCGATCATGACGACGTCCACTTCCTGCTCGATGCCAACCTTCACCGCTTCAAAGGCGACGGAGGCCGGGTCTGCACCGTCGACGTCGGACTTCACAGTGGGAACACCCACACGGGCACCCCAGGTGGCCAACTGTTCGGCGGCGGCGGCACGGAAGGTGTCGGCCGCGCCCAGCAGCACGTCCTTGTCCTCGGCAACGAGCACCCGGGCCAGCTTGCCGACGGTGGTGGTCTTGCCGACGCCGTTGACGCCAACCACCATCAGGACGGCGGGGCGGCCATCGTGGCGCTTGATGTTCAAGGTGCGGTCCATCGAGGGATCAACCAGCTTGACGAGTTCCTCACGCAGCATCGCCTGAACATGCTCCGGGCTGCGCACCCCCAAAACCTTCACGCGTTCGCGCAACGTGTCCACCAAGTCCATGGTGGAATCAGTGCCGATATCCGCCATCAGCAGCGTCTCCTCGACCTCTTCCCATACGTTCTCGTCGATGGTGTCGCGGGCCAGCAGCGCCAGCAGCCCCTTGCCCAAGGCGTTGTTCGACTTGGCCAGCCGCGCGCGCAGGCGCACCAGCCGCCCCTCAACCGGGAGGGGAGTTTCCAGCGACGGTGCCGACGGGGCTTCCGGGGCAACCGGGGCTTCCGGGAGGACGACCGCCGTGTCCAAGCCCGACGGCGGAGCGTGGGTTTCCGGGCGGTCCTGCACCAAAGTGCCGGTTGAGGCACCGGTGCCGGCCGTGTCCAGCGGGTCTGGGTCATTGGCATCGCGCGGGCCCGTGTAGTTTTCGTTGCTCCGGCGGGCCTTCAGGAAAACGGGAACCAGGAAGCCGGAAACTACGGCGAGCCCAATAACAATGGTCAGGATGATGGGAAGAATGTCATTCACTCCCACAGTCTCTCATGGGGGCTGCGGGGCGCCGCTTTGTGCCGTGCTGTGACAAACTCAGAAGCGATGTCAACGAATGTCCCACCACCCCAGAAAACCGTACCGGAACCGGCACCCCCGCTGAGCCGGGAAATCAAGGTGCTTGTTGCCGCGGCCTTCCTGATCGCCATTGGCTTCGGAATTGTGGCCCCTGTGCTGCCGCAATTTGCCCAGAGTTTCGATGTCAGCGTCACAGCGGCAGCCATCGTCGTGAGTGCCTTTGCCTTCACCCGGCTCATTTTCGCCCCGCTGAGCGGCTGGCTTGTGGAACGCATGGGGGAACGACGCACCTACATTTTGGGGATCCTGATTGTTGCCGCATCCTCGGCTGCCTGCGCGTTCGCCCAAAATTACTGGCAGCTGCTGGTGTACCGCGGGCTGGGCGGCATTGGCTCCACCATGTTTACCGTGGCAGCCATGGGCCTGCTCATCCGGCTCGCTCCCCCGCAGGCCCGCGGCCGGATTTCCAGCCTCTACTCCGGCTCGTTCCTGCTGGGCAACATTGCCGGACCGGCGGCTGGGGGGCTACTGGCCGGGCTCGGCCTGCAACTGCCGTTCCTGGTGTATGCCGCCGCGCTAGTGCTCGTGGCCATTCTGGTGGCCACGATGCTCCCTGCGGTCAAGGCCGTACCGGCACATATGCGCAACGTCGCGGTGAAGAAGCCAGAAGTGCTGCCGCTGCGCACCGCCCTGGCACTGCCGGCGTACCGCGCCGTGCTCACATCCGGGTTCGCCAACGGCTGGTCCGCCATCGGCATCCGCATGGCCCTTGTCCCACTGTTCGCCACCGCCGGGCTCGGCGCCGGCCCTGAAGTGGCAGGTGCCTCCCTGGCCGTGTTCGCCATCGGCACCGGCATTGCCCTGACCTTCTCAGGCAAACTCGCCGACACCTGGGGCCGCAAGCCCATGATCCTCTGCGGCCTCGCCGTCAACGGCATCGCGATGGGGGCACTGGGCTTCACCGGCAATGAATTCTGGTTCTTCGCCATCTCCGCCATCGCCGGACTCGGCAGCGGACTGATGGGGCCGGCGCAACAGGCCACCGTGGCCGACGTCATCGGCAATGAACGCTCCGGCGGCAAGGTCCTGGCAACGTTCCAAATGAGCTCCGACTTTGGCACCATCATCGGCCCCATCGCAGCCGGTTTCCTTGTTGATGCGTTCTCCTACGGCCCGGCTTTCCTCATGGCGACGTTGGTGGCGTTCATCAGCATGGCGTTCTGGTTCGGGGCCAAAGGTACGCGGCAGTCCGTCTAGCACGGCAGAGCTCCCACTGGGTAAACGAGTTAACATCGGATGTATGTGAGGAAAATTACACACTTGATCCGCCACTGTGTTATTTGGCACTTAATACATCCGATGTCTAGACTGTCACTAACAATGTATTCCGGCCGTCACGCGCTGACTCCCGGGAGCTGCCTGGGCTCCGTCCAAACATCGGACCAGAGCTAACTTAAATTCCATACTGCTCCGGCATCTCGACGGAACGCGCACTTCTTTGCGCGGACTGTAGCTGATGCCCCAGTCAGCACCTGCGGCACCGCCGGTCACGAACCCTGGTTGCCGCACCGAAGTATCTTGCGGGGCAAGACGCTCACCATGAACTGCCAGAGAATTGGAAGCAATGAAGCAAGAAAACACAGACGCGACACACCCGAGGGACCACAGCACTGAAGCCATTCCAAAAGTGGTCATCCTCATTGCGGTACTGGCAGGGTTTTCCGGACTTCTCTACGGCTATGACTCCGGCGCGATCTCCGGGGCCTTGCCGTTGCTCATCAATGACTTTGGCATTGACGCCCGGACGCAGGGGCTGATTACATCCCTTCTACTCTGGGGAGCGCTGCCTGCCATCATCGGCTCCACGCTCGCAGCCAAGCGTTTCGACCGTCGGCACCTGCTGCTGGTAGCCGCCGCCATCTTCATCGTAGGGTCGCTGGCATGTGCACTGGCCCCCGGAATCACCGTTTTGATGTTTGCCCGGTTCTTCCTGGGACTGGCCGTCGGCATTGCCAATATGTTCGGCCTCATCTACCTTGCAGAACTGGCACCAACCCGGATTCGAGGCCTGCTGACGGCCCTCTACCAGTTGTCTGTCAACGTCGGAATCCTGGCTGCCTACATCATCGGCGATGCATTGCAGGAGTCGGGAAACTGGAACTTGATCCTCGGCGCAGGCATCATTCCCGCCATCATCTTCTTTGTCGGCATGCTGCTCAGCCCGCCCAGCCCGCGCTGGCTGATCATGCGCGGCAGGCGTGATGAAGCGGTGGCGGTGCTGCAGAAGCTCCGTGCCACGCACGAAATCGCGGAAGCTGAAGCACAAGCAATCGAGGATACCTTCAAGCACGAGGAAGCCGGGATCTCGTCGCTGTTCAAATCAGCCCGGCCAGCAATGTCCGTGTTGTTCGTCCTCACGTTCTTCCAGGTTTTCACTGGCATCAACGCCGTCGTGTACTACGCCCCCATCATCTTCGCCGACGTCCCTTCGCTGGGCGCGAATCCAGGCATGGTCGCCAACTACGGGGTGGGAATAGCACTGGTGGTCTCCACCGCAGCGTCCCTGCCGTTGATCGACAAATTGGGCCGCGTGAAAATGCTGGCCATCAGCATGGCCGGACAGGCCGTTTCCATGCTCGGACTGTGGCTGTTCCCGGATTCCGGATATCTCACCGTCACCGCCGTGTTCCTGTACACCTTCTCCTTCGGTTTTGGGCTGGGTCCTGTGTTCTGGCTGTACGTTCCTGAAGTACTGCCGCTGCGGATGCGCGCCATCGGCATGGGCGTCATCACGTTCACCCAATACCTCTTCAATGCGGTGTTCGCCCAGGCCTTCCCTTCAGCAATGGAGAAGTTCGGGCCCCTCGTATTCCTGGTCTTTGCCGTGTTGTCCATGCTGGCCTTTATCTTCGTAGTGCGGCGTGTACCGGAAACATCCGGCAAGTCACTGGAGGAGATCGAGGAATATTGGCGCAGCCGGGAAGCAGCGCGCAGCAAGCAGACCATGTAGCAACGAGAGCTTGCGGGGGCCGCCTGCAGTACCTACGGGCGGCTACCCGGCGCGGTCCAGGCGCTGGCTGATCACGGTGGAGACGCCGTCGCCCCTCATGGAGACGCCGTACAGGGCGTCGGCAATGTCCATGGTGCGCTTTTGGTGGGTGATGATGATGAGCTGGCTGGATTCACGCAGCTCGTCGAAAATGGTGATGAGCCGGCCCAGGTTGGTGTCGTCGAGGGCCGCCTCCACCTCGTCCATGACGTAAAACGGCGACGGCCGGGCCTTGAAGATAGCCACGAGCAGCGCCACAGCGGTTAGCGCCCGCTCCCCGCCGGAGAGCAGGGACAGGCGCTTGATCTTCTTCCCGGCCGGGCGGGCCTCGATCTCGATGCCGCTGGTGAGCATGTTCTCCGGGTCGGTCAGCACCAGCCGGCCTTCCCCGCCGGGGAAAAGCCGTCCGAAGACGTGTTCAAACTGCACGGCAGTGTCGGCGAAGGCTGCCGTGAACACTTCCTCCACGCGCACATCGACTTCCTTGATGATGTCCATCAAGTCCCTGCGGCTGGATTTCAGGTCCTCAAGCTGCGAGGCGAGGAACTGGTGGCGTTCCTCCAGCGCGGCGAACTCCTCCAGCGCGAGCGGATTGACCTTGCCCAGGGCTGCCAGATCACGTTCGGCACGCTTGAGCCGCTTTTCCTGCTCGGCCCGCACAAAGGGGACGCCCGCAGGGACTTCAGCGCCGGACTCGTCCACTTCAACATGCAGCGCCGCCCACTTGTCGACGGACTCCCCCGGGACGGACGGCACCAGCGTGTCCGGCCCGTACTCGTTGACTAGGTGGTCCACGCTGAGTCCCAGTTCCTCAATGGACTTGTTCTCAAGGGTTTCAATGCGCAGCCGCTGGGCGGCACGGGCCAGCTCATCCTTGTGCACGGAATCGGTCAGCGTGGAGAGTTCCTTTTCATCCTCCAGGATCGCGGCTCGCACGGTCATGAGTTCCACTTCGCGCGCGGCCCGTTGCTCCTCCGCCTCGTCCCGAACCTGCTCGGCAAGCTCGATTGACTCCCCCACAAACCCGGCAATGTGTTCGGTGGCCAGGGCAACGGCCGCTGCCTTCCGGGCCTGGAAGCGGCGCCGTTTGGCCCGTTGGGCAGCCTGCTCACGGGCCATGCGCTCCGTGGCTGCGGCCCGTTCCAGTGCGGCTGCACGGTTCCGGACGGTATTGCGTGACTCCTCGGCACTGCGCAGGGCCAAACGCATTTCCAACTCCACGGCGCGTGCAGCAGTCGCGGCCGCGGCCAGGGCATCGCGCTCGTCCATGGATGGCTCGACGTCGGCCGGGGCACTCTGTGCTGCGGCCAGCCGCGCAGCAATTTCCTCCAACGCCTGCTGTTCGCGGGCCAAGTTCTCCGTGGCCGTTTGCAATGCCTGCGCATGCCGTTGCGACTCCCCGGCAGCCGAACGCAGCGTCGCCCCGAGCATGCCCAGACGTTCGGCGACGGCAGCCATGCGGGCATCAGATTCGTGCAACTGAGCCAAAGCCCCGGCCTCATCGCGCGCCAGTTCCCCCCGGCGCGCCGTCAGCCCAGACAACGCAAACCGGGCCTGCTCGCCGCGCGCCGCAGCCGCCCGCAGCTGATCCTCTGTCTCCTCTATGGCCACCTGCAATTCCAGCGTTGACGGCGCTGTAGCGGAACCACCCGTCAAGTACGCCGCAGTCACCACATCGCCTTGCACCGTCACCGCCATCAACCGGCCGTCACAGGCCAGCACGGCGTGTGCGGCGGCAAAGTCCGGCACCAGCACCACGGCTTCGAGCAGCGCGTCAAGGGCCGGAGCCAATTCCGCCGGCCCGGAAACCTGTGCACGTCCGACGGCGGCACCCGGCACCGCGGCTGCTGCGGCTTGCGCTGCGCTTGCCAGGACGTTGCGGCCGTCGCGAGCACCGGCGCCGTCAGCACCTGCGCTGTTTGAGCCAGGCGCAGTTCCAGCGTG